>CAZYIJ010000131.1:0-5688 GCA_964647425.1 uncultured Anaerolineaceae bacterium | reverse complement strand
GTGTAACCCATGTCCTGTCACAAATTGTCACCTATGTGGTGTCATACACAGGCCTATTCCCTACTTGGCTTGACTTAAGTCGCTGCATTGGGCTATTAAGAAAAATAATAGAGGGAGACCTGACCTCTCCATACGATTATAAAACGGAACGGCGCAAGACCGTTCCCTACGGCGGAGGGAGACAAGCCCCCTCCGTACAATTGATTTTATAATTTTCTTGCTATCAGCTATCAGCTATCAGCTATCAGCTATCAGCTATCAGCTATCAGCTATCAGCTCCCTGCCTAATACGACGGATTGGAGTGGGAGATTTCGATCTCCTTCACGCAAATAAAGCGCGGCACCTTCAGCGCGGTGGGGTCGCGGCGTCCATAGCTGCTGGAGACGTTGTAGGCAACCTGTTTCTGGCTCATCCACTGCACACGCTCGCCAAAGAAATCATAAAATTTCTGAGTCAGGCGCACATTGTAAGGCACCTGCACGCTGCCATCTTTCTTCAAAAAGAGCGCGCCGAACCGGCTGGAGCCGGTGATCATGCCCTGGGTGGGGTTGACCACGTTCATGTAGTGGATATAGGGGATGTAGAGGATATCCTCTTCACGCTCCATCTCAATCAACGCTTTCAAGGTGTTGATTTCACGCCCTCCGGCGTCCATTACCAGGCTGGCATGGCTGACGTCATGCCCGGTTGGTGTTTTCCCGAATTCATCAGCAGAGTCCTGGTCCCACATAAAAGCCTGGAAGCGACCTTCCGAAACCAGGGGGAACGGATTTCTTTCCAAACCGAAGCGGTCCGCGTTTTGGGCATAGAGTTCTACTTCGGCAGGGTCATCCCGCAAGCTTACTTTCTCAGAAAAGAGCAGTTTGCCCTGGTCTTCTTCCTTTAAGAAGGAGTAACCCTGCATCAGCGCGCCGCCGGTCATGCCATAATACGCCATAACATTGACTACTTCAGCCGTAGCGGCCGGACCGAACACGACGGTATACTTGCCAACCGGCAGCTGCACAGCCTGTGCCTGTTGATATTGTCCGACCAACAATGCCAGGTCTGCATGCAAGCCTGGCGCGTCGAGGTCGCTCTTCTTCTGGGCGCTTTGCTCCGCATTGACCTCCCATTTGAGGCTTTCGGAAGACAAAACAGCAGTTACTTGCGCGTCTGTGGACCGGAAATACTGGGTGTGCTCGTTGGCGGTGCTGATCTGGGCAGTGGTGGTGGTGCCATTGCTGAAAATACCGCTCAGCTTGACGTCGTCGCTTTCCAAACCTTCTGCCAGCGTGTTGAAATACGCCAGGCGTTCTTCGTTGGTCAAAGCCGCTAGGACTGGGTCGAAAGAGCGTTCATCGACGATATCCTTCTCATAGACAGGGAAGGTGGGGTCGTAGCTTTGCGCCTGAGCATGGGGCAGCATCTCCACCAGCGTATCCAGCCCTTTTTCCATCGTCCCGACATCGGATGGGTTGACGATCATGCTGAAGCTGACCTTTTTGCGACCATCGTAGGCGAAAAAATCCAGCGAAATCAAGTGTTCGTTGGTATTCAGCGAAATTGCCGAGTTGGCAAAGCGCATCAGGTAGCTGTCTTCTTCGTGATAGGTGATCAATGCCTTCAGATCTCTCTTGAGGGCAGCTTGACGCAGTTGTTTCAATAAATCAATGACCTGGTTGCTCATCTTATTCTCCTACCTGAACGTTATCGAAGCGGCAGACCGGAACGCCGTGCCCAAGCTGCATGATCTGATTGGGAGCGCCTTTACCGCAGTTTTCAACATAATGGAGCCCCCATGTACTTTCATCACCGACTGCACTGAGTGAATTGTAGAAGGGCAGGGTCTCACCGCGGTAAGTGGGGTTCTTGACAACGCCTTTCTTCTGCCCATCTTCCACCAACCAGCCAATATCGCAGGCGAAATGGAACTGCTCGCGGTTGGAGCCGATGGACCAGCTCTTGTCGCCGTCCAGCACCAAACCGTACTTGGTGTTGGCGATGATGTCTTCCAGGCTGCCGTCTGTACCAGGGTCGATATTGATGTTGGTCATGCGCTCAATTGGCACACGGTAGAAGGATGTGGCTCGGTTGGCGCCGCTGGAGCCTTCGAAAATTTGTTTTTGGGCTTTGGCATTGGCTTCTTCCACCATTTGGCGACCAGTGATGGCACCGACAAGGATGCCTTTGTCGATCAGCAGGTTATCCTGGGCGGGGACGCCATCGTCATCAAAGCCGAAACTGCCCGGGCTGTTGGGTTCGAGGGCATTCGCGCGGGCGGTCAGTTTTTCGGAGCCGTAGCGGAGATTACCAAAATCTTCCAGGCGGACAAATGAACCACCAGCGAAGGAAAGTTCGTAACCGAGGATGCGGTCGAGTTCCAAGGCGTGACCGATGGTTTCGTGGGTCTGCAGGAACATGATGCCGTTCAGCAGAATGACGGACATCTTGCCATTGGGGGCGTCATCGGCGACCAGTAGCTGGTTCAATTCGCTTACGATCCGTTCCGCGTTTTGAAGGAAACTGACCTCGTTGATGCTTTCCCACCCGCGAGTTGGACCGGTGCGGTTGGGCTGATATTTCCGGCGCTGCATTCCACCGTCTTTGTCAACACCCACTACCTGGATGGCTGGGAAGACCTCGATAATGTTTTTCTCGATTTCTGAGCCTTCAGAATCCATGAAAATGATTTGTTTGCGCACAAATTCGACCATTCCGAAGCGCTGAATGACACCAGTTTGGTTGAGAGCGGCGTCCATTTTTTGCAGGAATGCCACTTTTTCGTCCAGACCGATGGTGAAGGGATCAATTCGGTTGGGGCTGTTGAAGCTATCGACAATAGCATCTTTTTCTGCCAGGCGAACCGGGAAGGTCACACGCTCAGAAGCGATGCGAGCGTTGTCGAAGGCTTTGTCGAATATCGCGCTTGGGTTGGAAAGGTCTGAGGAAGCCGAAAAACCCCAGGCACCGTTGTAGAGCACACGCACGCCCAAGCCGCTCTGGCTGGAAGCGTTGTTTTCTTTGAGGTTGCCGTTCCACATGAAGAGGAAATTGCTGTCTTCGTGCGGATACCAGCGGGCGTCGACGTAATGCGCGCCTTTGGCGTGTAGTTGGTCAATTTTTTTACGGATTGAATCTTTCACAAGTATCTCCTTTGGTTACAGTTGGCTATATTATAGTTTTATTGGGAGGATTTAGGGATTTTTTAGCAAGCTTTGGAAGCTCGTAGCTCGTGGCTGTTAGGGAATTCTTTCGTTGGCCGGGTTGCGTAACACCTGCCCGGCAAAACACAACAGTCGCATAGGTAAGATTCCGATTTTGAACCTGACTTCACGAACCTGGCCTTATGTTTATTTGGTTTTTCCTTCTTGCAGTGCCGATTCGCTACAGTTTGCCTGCGCTGCAAAAACTTTAAAAGAGAAGAAATTTGGTAGAAAATAGTTATATTTTTATGAAAGAAAACTATAATAGTATTTAATTTCTTAATAACGTCTATGCCATATCCAGCAAAGGGTTTAAGGAGTACTTAAACCCCATAAACAGGTCAATCGATTTCTGTCAATTCCCCTTGATCCCATTGCACATTCAAAAGTTTTGGAGGTTTTTCCTATGAAAACGAAGAATTTAGTTTTGGTCATGCTTTCTATCGCAGTTTTTCTTTTTATCAGCATAGGTTGGAACAGCGCTTCCGCTAATTCCACTAGTTCTCAAACCCAGGGCAGCATTCTGTACGTCAAGCCAGGAGGCGTTGGCGGATGCTCCTCCTGGGGTGACGCCTGTGACCTGCAAACAGCAATTTTTAACGCGACAACTGGGGAACAGATCTGGGTGGCAGCTGGCACATATAAACCCACTGCATCCTCCAATCGTGAAGCCACTTTTCAACTAAAGTCCGGTGTCGCCATTTATGGCGGCTTCCCTGCTGCCGGTGGAACGTGGGAACAAAGAAACTGGCAAACCAACCTCACCACGCTCAGTGGAGAGATTGGGGTTGAAACCACAATTGGAGATAACAGCTACCACGTGGTCACCGGCAGCGGGGTCGATGCTGCTGCAATTCTGGATGGTTTTACTATTGTGGCTGGTAATGCCAATGGCAGCTCTCCACATAATTGTGGTGGTGGGATGTACAACACAAGTGGAGCTGCCACGCTCAGCAACCTCACATTTTCTGCCAATTCAGCTGCTTTTGGCGGTGGGATATGCAACCACGAAAACAGCAATCTCACGCTTGAGGATGTTGTCTTCTCTTCTAATATTGCCTCAGACTCCGGCGCGGGGATCTATAACACCAACAGCAGTCCAACTTTAACAAATGTCGATTTTTCTAATAACACGGCTACCGTAAATGGTGGGGGAATATTCAACCTAAATAGTGGTGGGAGCCTTAGCGGAGTCACCTTTACTGACAATAAAGCAGAAGGAACCAACCATAGTACTGGCGGAGGTATGTATAACTCAGGCAGCAACCCAATCCTGTTTGATGTCACATTTACTGGTAATTCCGCTTATATTGTTGGTCTTGATGGCGGGGGAGGAATGTTCAATTTAAGAAGCAATCCCACGCTAACGAATGTCACCTTTACTGAAAACACAGCAGGCACAGGTGGCGGAATGACTAATGATGAAAGCAGCCCCACGTTAACTGACGTCACCTTTCTGGAAAACACTGCATATAATGATGGCGGCGGAATGTATAACAAGAACAACAGCAGCCCAACCTTGAATTTCGTCAACTTCACCAGCAACAGCGTGTATGGGCACACAACAAGCAGTGGTGGTGGAATGTACAACCACACCAGCAACCCCGTTCTAACTGAGGTTATTTTTGAGTCTAACTCTGCAAGTATGGGCGATGGAGGCTATGGTGATGGTGGTGGTTTATTCAACAACAACAGCAACCCTACCATCACAGAAACTGAATTTGTTATCAATTCTGCGGCAAGGGGCGGTGGGATGTTTAACTTAAATAGCAACCCTTTGTTAAGTGATATCGTTTTTTATGGCAATTCCGCAACTGGAACCGCTTCCTACTATGGAGGCGGTGGAATGTATATCTCAGGCGGCAGCCCATCCCTGAGAAACATTCTCTTTGAGAATAATGATGGGGCTCGCCGCGGTGGCGCGGTGTACATTAATGATGGCAGCCCGATCTTCAATACCGTGGAAATATCTGAAAACTCCTGTACGAATGATGGTGTCGGAGGTGGAATTTACATTGGAGGGGGCAGTCCCTCCCTTACTGACGTATCAATTTTGGGTAACACTGCTGGTTATGGTGCTGGAATCTACATCGGATCGTCTACTCCAACATTAATGAACGTTACATTTGACAGTAATATCGCCTCTGTTCATGGCGGCGGTATTTATAATGCTTCCGGCAGCCCCACCTTTACCAATGTGACTGTTTCAAGCAATACAGCCACTTTTGGGGGAGGAATGTATAACGACCAGAATTCTGTTAATACTTCTTTGATTAATGTCACATTTGTTGACAATTCAGCCTCTTTTTCAGGTGCTTATGGTGGTGGCATTTTGGACTACGGTGAAGGAACAACTTTGACTAACGCCATACTTTGGGGGAATACCCCCGACCAGGTTCCATTCAACTCAGTAACGATGACCTACAGCCTCATCCAGGATGGTTACACTGGCGAGGGCAATATCAGTACCCCTCCATTGTTGAGCGCTTTAGCCAATAATGG
>CAZYIJ010000130.1:0-5721 GCA_964647425.1 uncultured Anaerolineaceae bacterium | reverse complement strand
TAGGACATTTCTATTTTGCTACTTTAGGACATTATCATGTTGCTCTTACAATCTGCATTAAATAATTGACTAACTTCATGCAAAAGTGTATACTAATATCTTGTGAATATAATCCTTTGGGAGTAAATAATGGAAAACCCTGTCGACAATACTAATAGTAATCAAACAATAACCGCGAAACAAAAATTCGAAGGAAAGGTGTTGAGGACCACTCTGCAAGGCGCACTTGTGGACATCGGTTCGGATATGCCGGCATTTTTGCATGTTTCCCAAGTTGTCGACCCGGAAAATAAAGACAATGTTGTAACCAATCTCGACGAGACTTTAAAAGTTGAACAGATCATTACTGTTTGGGTCAAACGAGTCTTGAAAGATCATTACGAACTTACCATGCGCGAACCCTTACTTTATGAATGGCGCGAACTTGCTCCTGAAATGAGCGTGAAGGGTACTGTTGTGCGACTGGAATCATTTGGTGCTTTTGTTGAAATTGGTGCAGAACGTCCTGGGCTTGTGCATGTGAGCGAGCTTTCTCATAATTTTGTTCGTCTTCCTTCCGAAGTTGTAAAAGTCGGCGATGAAGTGGAAGTAAAAATCCTGGAAGTCAACCGAAGAAAAAAGCAAATTAAATTAAGCATGAAAGCCCTTCAGGATAGCCCGCAAGAAATTCTTGCCGAACTTACCCCTAAAAAACGCAGAGGCAAGGGCAAGCAGGAAGTTGTTGTTGAAGAGGAAGAAGTCATCCCCGATCCTACCTTTATGGAAATTGCGATGCGACAAGCTATGGATCGTGCCGAAAAACGTCGACCCGAAATCGCCAACCGGATCAAAAAGCAGAAAAACCGCGATACTGAATCCGACGATATCATTGAGCGCACTCTGAGTAACAAACTGGGCAGCGCTGGCGACATGGATGATTAAGCGAAATTTGTCGCTAAAAGAAACCTGGTCATTTCCGGGGAGGGCTGGACTAATAAGCCCTCCCTTTTTATTTTAATTAATAGTTGAGGTAATTATGGCTATCAAATATATCTTTTTTACTGGTGGAGTGCTTTCCTCTGTTGGCAAAGGTGTAACAGCTGCCTCAGTTGGACGTCTGCTCAAAGCCCGTGGGTTTTCCGTCACGGTACAGAAGCTTGATCCTTACTTAAATGTTGACCCTGGCACAATGAGCCCTTACCAACACGGCGAAGTCTATGTGCTCGATGACGGCTCGGAAACTGATCTTGATCTGGGGCATTACGAGCGATTCTGTGATCTGCGTCTCAAAAACACCAGCACCGTCACTACTGGTCAGGTTTACGAAGAGGTGATAGAGCGTGAACGGCGAGGAGACTATCTGGGCGGTACAATCCAGGTGATTCCTCATATTACCAATGAAATCAAGCGGCGCATCAACTTATTGGGACGTGCCAGTGAAGCAGAAATTGCTCTGATCGAAGTGGGCGGTACAGTTGGTGACATTGAAGGTCAACCTTTCCTGGAAGCCATCCGAGAGATGCGCAACGAGTTAGGTAAAGAAAACACTGCTTATGTACATATAACCTGGTTGCCTTATCTCAAGGCAACTGCCGAGACAAAAACAAAACCAACCCAACATTCTGTGCGTGAGTTGCGCTCTATCGGTATTTTGGCAGATATGATCATTGCCCGAAGTGATTATCCTGTAGAAAAAGAACTCACTCAAAAAATTGCCAGGTTTTGTGATGTAAAACCCGATGCGGTCGTCCCCTTGGTGACTGTAGACATGCTCTATGAAATTCCTTTGAAACTGGAAGAGAACAACGTGGCGGATATCCTGTTGGGTGCCCTGGGTCTTGAAGCCAAACACGAAGCGGAATTAGATGGCTGGCGTTGGATGGTGGATGAGCTTGCAAAAGAAAAACCTTCAGTCAGGATTGGTTTGGTTGGTAAGTATGTTGAGCTGCATGATGCCTACCTTAGTGTACGTGAGGCGTTAAAACATGCCGCACTTTATTATGGTGTGGACGTGGAAATTAAGTGGATATCCTCAGCTGATCTAGAGAAAATGACAGACATTGAAGAAGCTTTAAAAGGGGTGGACGCTATCGTGGTGCCTGGTGGATTTGGAAGCCGGGGTGTGGAAGGCAAAATCCGCACAGCGCGATATGCGCGTGAGAATAAGATCCCTTACCTTGGTCTTTGTCTTGGTTTGCACGTGATGGTGATCGACTACGCACGAAATGTGCTTGGGTTGGAAGATGCCAATTCAACAGAATTCGATAAGATGACCGAACATCCGGTTATCAATTTGATGAGCGATCAAAAAGGCTTGGACCGGTTGGGGGGAACAATGCGGCTCGGTCTATACCCCTGCAATATTCTTGAAGGTACCCTTGCGCGAAATCTTTTCAATCAAGACCTGATTGAAGAAAGGCATCGTCATCGCTACGAGGTTAACAATGATTATCGAGGTTTGATGGAAGAACAGGGTTTGGTTTTTTCGGGTCAATCGCCGGATGGTATGCTCGTGGAAATGGTTGAAAACCCGGAACACCCTTATATGATTTCCTGTCAATTCCATCCTGAGTTCCTTTCCAGACCAAACAGACCTCACCCCCTGTTTCTGGGGCTGATCCAGGCGGCTTGCCGTCGAAAAGGACTTCCGGACGAAATAATTTCTTTAGGTTTTAAAGCTTAACTGGATAAGGTTGAGTTATACTTGTAATATCTCCAATATATGAAAGGACTTGCAGAATGGACACAACTATTGAATTTATCAATGCTATAGAAATCTTGGATTCACGAGGAAATCCCACCGTGGAAGTGGAAGTGGTTCTAGCTGACGGCAGCTTTGGAAGGGCAGCGGTCCCATCTGGAGCTTCTACTGGCATTCACGAAGCACTGGAACTACGCGATGGTGATAAGAATCGATATAACGGAAAAGGCGTTTTAGAGGCTGTTGATCACGTAAATGAAGAGATCGCAGATGAGTTGTTTGGTATGGATGCGGTCGAGCAAAAAGAGATCGATGAACTTTTGATCGATTTGGATGGCACCGCCAACAAATCAAAATTCGGCGCGAATGCAATCCTCGGCACCAGTCTGGCAGTTGCCAAAGCCGCAGCTGCTTCGTTAGGATTGCCGCTCTATCGCTATCTCGGCGGTGTTTACTCTCACGTACTGCCCGTTCCGATGATGAACATCCTCAATGGTGGGGCGCACACAGGCTGGCAAAGTACAGATGCCCAGGAATTCATGGTCATGCCTCTTGGTGCAGAAACCTTTACAGAAGGTTTGCGCTGGGGAGCTGAGATTTATGCAGCCTTGAAAGGTGTACTAAAAGCTCACGGTTATGGCACCCTGGTTGGCGATGAAGGTGGTTTTGCTCCTGCTCTGAAAGCTAATAATGAAGCTGTGGAGCTGATCCTTGAAGCTATCGAAAAAGCTGGCTATAAAGCTGGTACGGACGTGGCAATTGCCCTCGATCCGGCTGCCTCTGAGTTTTATGAGGAAGAAACTAAACTCTACAACCTCCGCAAAGAAGGACGAAAGCTAACCAGTGACGAAATGGTCGATTTCTGGACAAATTGGGTCGATCAGTATCCGATCGTTTCACTTGAAGATGGTTTTGCCCAGGATGATTGGGAAGGTTGGAAAAACTTTACTGCCAAGAACGGACATCGTCTGCAAATCGTTGGTGATGATCTGCTGGTTACCAATCCAGTTCGGATTGCTCGAGCGATTGAAGAGAAATCCTGCAACGCTCTGTTAGTGAAACTTAACCAAATTGGCTCACTGACCGAAACGATGAAAGCTGTCAGCATGGTTCAGAATAATGGCTGGCGTGCGGTTTGCTCTCACCGCTCGGGTGAAACTGAAGACAGCACAATTGCCGACCTGGTAGTTGCCATGAATATGGGTCAGATCAAAACCGGTGCACCGGCACGCTCTGACCGTGTAGCGAAATATAACCAATTACTGCGCATCGAGCAGGAACTCGACCTGACCGCTGAATACGCTGGTTGGAATGCTTTTTCGTTCAAACGCTAATACGTTAGATTGATAGATAGAGCCATCCTCATTTTCGAGGGTGGCTTTTTTTGTTAAAGTCCGTTTAGCAGAGGTCTGGTAAACTTTGGAAATGCAAAACGAACTTGAACAATTAAAGCAAGAAATCATTACCTGTAGAAAATGCCCTCGGCTGGTTGAGTGGCGCGAAGAAGTTGCCAGGGTAAAGAGACGCGCTTATCTTGATTGGGACTACTGGGGTAAACCCGTACCTGGATTTGGCGACCCAAAGGCGCGGTTGCTAATTTTGGGGTTAGCGCCTGGTGCGCATGGATCTAACCGAACTGGCAGGATGTTTACAGGCGATGGCTCAGGGAACTTTTTGTTTCCTGCGCTATTCAGGGCAGGTTTTGCCAATCAAGCCAACTCGAAAAATCGCAGCGACGGTTTGGAATTGGATGATTGTTGGCTGACAGCCGCTGGTCGCTGCGCACCTCCCGCAAACAAACCAAGCCGTGAAGAACTCAATAACTGTCAGGTATGGCTTGAGCGGGAAATTTCACTTCTATCTGAAATCCATGGAGTAGTGGTGTTGGGCAAAATTGCCTTGGACAGCCTGCTCAGACTGCCTGGATTTTCTGAATTACCCAAGAAAGAAATCGCCTTTAGTCATGGAGCGTTTTATCAACCTGACAAAAAACTACCATGGATTTTGTGCTCTTACCATCCCAGTTTGCAGAATACTCAAACGCGTCGCTTGACTATTGAGATGTTTGACCAGATCTGGCAACAAGCCACACAGCGGTTGTTATAAAAAGTATTACGAAGTCATCAAAACGCGTATTACCCTCGCCATTATTCTTCTGAAAGTGCTGTTTTTAACATGCTCAGAGCTTCTACCGGGGTGGGGTCGATATCGTAATCCAGAGCAAGATAATAGGAAACATAGTCGCCGAACTGAAGCAAGCTCCAAAGTTGTGCCAGGCGACCTTCCCCTTGCGCAAGCACAGAATCCACTGCGATCCCGGCTTCCAGGAAAAACTGCATGCTTAAATCGAACCGCTTTTGATTCCGAGGATGATCCATCGGAGTCCGCAAAAAGATTGCTGATGTTTTCTCAAAAAGCGCCTCAGGGTAAACCAGCCCTGCCAGGGTGTTGTGGTTCATTTCAGGAATGCCCTCAAAACTGGCCCAAGCTTTTGCTAATTCATTGATCTGCGTCTTCCAGCGCCGGGCGATCACTTCTACTTCGCCTGCCGCAAAAATAGCGATATTTCTGCCGAGCAATTGACCTGCCAGGCGTTTGGCAGGATTATCTACCAAAGGTACTGATGGCTCTAACAGTTTATATTGTTGAGCCATGACCGCAACAGCTTTGTCAATATCCTTAACCCTAACCATAGTGTGTAAAAATTTCATAATATCCTCCTTACTTATTATATATAACCAAAAATGCAAAAACATACACATCTAAAATATTATCAAAGAAAGCTTTCTAATTATCTTTAATAAAACTAAAGTTGAATTAAATATTATTTAGGTTTATAATAATAGTAAGTAAGGAGGATAGCGATGGGAAATGACAAGAGAGAGTGGATAGAAAATCTTGATGATAGCGAAATTGACTTTATCAAGAGATTTATCCTAGAATCGGGATCCTTAAAGGAAATGGCAGCTATCTACGGCGTATCCTACCCAACAGTCAGACTAAGGCTTGATAGGCTAATAGAGAAAATAAAATTATCAGAC
>CAZYIJ010000129.1:0-5801 GCA_964647425.1 uncultured Anaerolineaceae bacterium | reverse complement strand
CCCGGGATATAACGCGCTGGCATATTCACAAAATTCGAAAAGCGATTGAAAAAGATACATCAGACCCGCAGCATCTGATTACGGTACGTGATGTCGGCTATCGATTGGTTGGATAAAAAATTCTAAAGATCACCTGCCAACTTCAAGCAGCTGCGAGTTGCGCTTTAAGGCGCCACCAGTGATTGCATAAATACTTTTTAAAAGGAAGCCCGGTTCATAGGGTTTTCGAATTATCATCCAGGCTTTTTCATCTTCCAAATTAGGGATGTCATCAGTCTCAGAATTAGGCGAGAGCAAGATGACCGGCAAGAGTGGGTGGTTATTCTTAATTTTAAAGAATAGAGATAAGCCAACGTCGCAAAATTGATTCAGATCCAATACTATTAGATCAAATGGATGTCCTGCCAGTAGAGACAGCGTGCTCAGATTTGGAGGAGCACTGACGGCAGTATATCCTCCGTGTTGAAAAATTTGGGCAAGTGTTTTTTGAAGGGGTAGATTTTCTTCAATCAATAAAATGGATGTTTTGCTTCTCATAATCAACTCCTATGGCTGATTACATTCTACATACATAGACGAGCAGTTAAAATTGGAAAATGTTTATTATTGTTTGCATTGATTAATGTTTTTATAGGTCATAATTTTATTTTCTTGATTATCACAACCTATACGGTCAGTTATCTCTATTTGTCTACTGCGTCCTGGGGTTTGGTAACAAACCAGACTGAACATCGCTACATCAGTGCTTATAAATGGGTCTTTGGCAGGTTAACGATAATCAACGGTCAAATATCACCTTTTGATTGCAGAAATCACTAAATATTTGTAAGTTTTAGGCGATGATCTTGGAATTCAAGCTGATTTGGTTAATTAATTCCAATTATTACAAACCACCTCTAACTGCATCAACGAGTAAATTTCCTATACTTTTTTATGGAGGAAAGAATTCATGCATCGTTATTCTCAAAAAATCATGTTGGTGACGACCCATCAAAGAAAAGGATGGAATATGATTTCACTTTCTCAAATGAAAATAAGATTTAGATCAGATCGTATCGATCAGACACGGTAGACGGTGGATGAATGGGGTATCACCTCGTTGACTTGCTGGGGTCTGGAAGGGTAGATTAGTTTATTCCGGGGGTTTTCAAGTAACCAACGTGCCGATCAATGTGGGTTGTTGATGCTACTAATCATCTTCTTCCTCAAAGAACAATCCACAAATGACAGAAAAGAGGCTGTCTTCCATAAGGAGGACAGCCTCTCAATTTAATAAGAGAAACAACCAAGCCGGAAGGTAGCTTTAACGCCTTTTGGCTTGCGAGGTTTCGTAGATACGGATATAGTCAGCAACCGATGTTTTGGCGATAAGACGAGCGATGGTATCCAGTGGAAGTTGATCAAGCTTTGTAAAGCGAACACAGGATTTGCCCATGTCAGGTTTGATGCCCATTTCAGCGAAGGCATCCATAAGTTCCTGGTAATCTGCCGGGTTTTGGTAAATTGCCATCAGGTAGAGCGAGTTGTAGTTCTTTTGAGCAGCCAGACCAACATTGCTGAGCGGATTTTTATTGTAGGTATCTGGATAAGTTTCCAAGGGAATTTCATAACTGAGCATACCCCAATTAATGGTTTCCTGGTAACCTTCGGGCAGGTTTTGCAAGATCAGATTGCGGACAGCGGAGATAATCTCACGCCGTTCTTCTGGCAGACTGGCGAGGTACTCAGCGGGGGTGGTAGTTGAACTTGAGACCATGAGAATCCTTTTCTACTTAGTAAGGTCAATTGTAGCCTTTCAAAGCAAGAAAGCAAGAGAAGGTGGAGGGAGAAAGTGGTACAAAAAAACCCGGACGATAAAGAATCAGGAAGGCTTCAGGATTCCCTTTTCGATTTCAGGGAGAGAATCGATCAGTTCCTTCGCTTCCAATTTGATCTCCGGGTCGGTGCTGGGGGAGTGTTGGATCAGTTTGACCAGTTCGAAAGCTTTTTTGAATTTGTCCTTCACCTGGGCAGTGTAGCTGAAAAATTCCCAGCCAACAGAAGAAGGGCGCGGGATCTGGCGGGCTTCATCGATCAGTTTGCGGGCGTTACGGATGCGTTGTTCGGGTGTAAGTGCTTTTGCCATAAACAAATTATAGTGGAAAAACTGATCATTTGAAAGCTTGAAACAGGTATATAACTTGCACAGTTAAGGCTGTCACTCGCGCTCGGTCGCGTTTGAAATAGTTAATAGGAAGGATGTGGCACTGATGGACGAAGATAAACGCGGAAAAAGCCTGGCTTTTTGGCTGGTTTTGTTCTTTTTGATTGTCATTCTACTCGGTGCTTTTGTAGGTAAACGACTTGTCCAGATTGTCAGAGCCTCGATCGACCAGGATGTAAGCCTTGAAACAACTATAGCTGTCGGTAAAGATTCGGAAGAAAAAAGTCCGCTTGAGCCCCTGGAATTGGATGGAGGGTATCCCTATTGGACACCCACGCCCACCCGACCCCCCACAAGAACCGCGACTGCAACCCAACCACCTAAACAGACAGAGACAAGTACGCCCACGCAGACGCCTACCAGCACAGCTACCCCTACTAGCACAGCTACCTCTACAAGCACAGCGACGGCGAGCCCGACAGCAACTGCAACCCGCACGCCTTCGACGCCGCCCACTGTCGGTCCGGGAGGGAGCCCGAAGAACTTTGTTGGTGCAGGGATGGTGTTTGGATTGATCGGGCTGATCTGTTTTGGTCTCTATTTCTGGAACCTGGTCCAAATCAGGCGAGCGAGATAGCTACAGTCAAAGTAACTGGTTATGAATAAAAAACCAAAAAAGTTTCTATTGATCTTAGGGTGTATCTTCAGTTTATTAGCTGGCATTGTGATTGGGAAAGCATTGCAATACAGGCATCCAACCGTTTTGTTGAAATATCCCAGTTTTCCAGAACAACTTTCCTCTAATCCGTCACAATATGATAAGACAAAAAAAACTCCTTTGCCTCCTCTGAATGTTGTGTCTGATCAGGTTGTGCTGGAAGTGCCTGTGATTGAGCAAGAGACAGATTGGATGAAGTTTGGAAAACTTGATTTTCTGCAAGGAGAGCTCAGTTTCGACTTTGAGACACAATGTGATGGCAGAGAGAAGATTCTGATCCCACCGATCAAGATTATCCCCTGGTATCCAACTGTCTTTGATGATGGGGAGTTTGGAATTGGAAAAAATGTGGCAGTAGCCTGGGAACATTTAGGCTATGAGGGCTTGTGGATCCATTCGGGTTGGGATTTTTGGTCCGAGCGCTCACCAGCAACAGATTTGCAATATTTCTTAGAGACCGATGAGGTCAATGAAGTACAGCCATTGGCATGGATTGAAAGTCGTTTGAACGAATGTCTGCGCGGCAACCAGGTTAGCCTGGACCAGCAGGGGCAGACCTATGCCGGCCAAGTTGTGGCAGCTATCAGGGTTCCAGCAGAAGGTGTTGAGGAGCTTTCCAGGCATACAATGGACCTGGTACCGTATCTGGCACAAACTTACCCGCAGAGTGGATTTTCTGATCTTGGTGAAGACGCGCTTTTGATTTTCTTTTGTGGCAGGGCGGCTCTGGACGAACGAACAGACCCCGATGCGGGATATTGGACCCAAACCAGGTATGTAATCGCGCTGGAGCCAGCGGAATAAAAATTTCCAAAATTTTAAAATCTGTAAAAGAATTACGTCAAACCCGTCAGCGTAAAATAATTACACTTATTCAAGCGATTTGTCTTCGACTTTGTGATAAACCTGAACCTTATAAGCTGGTTTAAATATTCTGATCTCCAAACGGTTTTTTTGTTTTTTATCTTGACCTGCGCTGATTTTGGTCTATAATTGCCCCCAATTGATCTTTGAAAGACATTGACGAGGACTAGTAACCGCAAAGCCGGTGGCACAGAGAGCAGGATAGGATGAGAACCTGCCCACACGAATGCGTTGAATGGACCTCTGAGTTGCAGGGTGAACGCCAACAGGCAAGTAACCTGAGCCGGAGCTGCCACCGTTATCTGGGTAAAGGGTATCGCGACTTCGTCGCCGTACTCAATTAGAGTGAAGCTGGCTTTTTCCCTGTGTGCATCACCAGGGAATTTTTGATTAAAGAGGCTGGTTTAACCGGGGTGGCACCGCGGATTGCTGACACATTCGTCCCCAATGGACGGATGTGTTTGATTTAACTATAAAAAACCGAGGAGAATTGCCATGAAAGACCAAGACCAAAACCGATTCCAATTGCACCAAAGTGATATCCCACGTTCCTGGTACAACATGAACGCTGACAGCCCAGTACCTCCAACCCCTGTATTCAACCCCAAATCGAAGGAACTGATCACAAAGGACGCCCTGGAAGTCCTCTTTCCTCTCGCATTGATCGAACAAGAGGTGACAACTGAGCGATATGTTCCGATTCCTGAAGAAGTGCGGGAAATTTACAAGCTTTACAGACCAACCTCGTTGATCCGAGCCCGCCGTCTTGAAAAAGAACTGAACACTCCTGCTCATATTTATTTTAAATATGAAGGAGAGTCTCCCGCTGGTTCTCATAAACTGAATTCTGCCATTCCGCAAGCATTTTTTAACAAAATCAGCGGCACACACGCCATGACAACCGAGACCGGAGCCGGTCAGTGGGGTACTGCTCTGGCAATGGCAGGAAAGATGTTTGATATTGATGTGGAGGTATATATGGTAAATGCCTCCTACCTGGGAAAGCCATATCGTCGGGTCATCATGGAAACATACGGCGCGCAAATATTCCCCAGTCCATCACCCCGAACAAAAATTGGCAGGAGTTACCTGGAACAGCGCCCTGATCACCCGGGATCTCTGGGGATTGCAATATCTGAAGCAGTAGAAGTGGCAGCAGAGTCGGGAGGGACTAAAAAGTATGGGCTCGGATCTGTGCTCAATCATGTTTTACTGCACCAGACAGTCATCGGAGAAGAGGCTCTGAAACAGATGGATATGGCGGGGGAATATCCGGATGTCATCATCGGTTGTGTGGGCGGCGGCTCCAATTTTTCTGGTTTGGCGTTTCCTTTCCTAAGAGAAAAACTGAAAGGAGGGAAACAACCCCGGTTTGTGGCAGTCGAGCCGACCGCTACTCCCAGCCTGACCCGGGGCATGTATGGATTTGATTATGGTGACAGCGCCGGGATCGTGCCGATTCTCAAAATGCACACTCTGGGCAGCGATTTTATCCCTGACGCCATTCATGCCGGCGGTCTCAGGTATCACGGTATGGCGCCGATCTTGAGCGGGCTCTATGACGCCGGGCTGGTCGAAGCAGTGGCAGTTGAACAGCGCAGCGTTTTTGAGGCTGCCATCCAGTTTTCACGCGCCGAGGGCATTTTACCAGCACCTGAGTCTGCGCATGCCATCCGGGCAGCCATTGACGAAGCCATCGATGCTCGCGAAGAGGGAGAAAAACGTGTGATCCTGTTCAATCTCTCCGGGCACGGATTCCTGGATCTTGCCGCCTACGATCAATACTTGCACAATGGAATGACAAATGGCAAAGTCTCAGAAGCCCAGCTGGAGGGTCTCTCTGAACGCCTGCCTAAAGTAAAACTCTAAGATTGACCAGGAGAATTATTTTATAAAAATTTAGACCCGGCAAATTGCCGGGTTTTTCACATTAAATTATGCCGTATAATTCAGACGTATCATAGACAGCACTGAACTATGTTCAGCGGGTCATCAAATTTGTCTTATAGCTAAAAAATGCTTGTGTCAAGGCAATTTAGAAATGTCCTAATCTCAGCAATTTAGAAATGTCCTATT
>CAZYIJ010000128.1:0-5820 GCA_964647425.1 uncultured Anaerolineaceae bacterium | reverse complement strand
ACGGTGACACAGTCATTTTTTGCTGCCGTCGGGGCGAACGGGAAATTGAGCTGACCGAAGCCTTTACCGAAACAGGTTTTGCGTATTTTGAACGGGAACAATTGAAGGATCTTGAATTTGTGATCCTGACTTTGTATCACGACAAGTTCAAGGACCTGCCTGTCGCTTTTGCGCCATCCAAACTCGATCACACCCTGGGGAAAGTGCTGAGTAATGCTGGCAAAAGCCAAATGCGCTGTTCGGAATCCGAAAAATTCGCCCACATCACCTTCTTTTTGAATGGCGGCAATAACCAACCCTATCCCGGAGAAGTGGATGTTCGCATCCCCTCACCCAAAGGTATTCCCTTTGACCAGGTTCCGGAGCTCAGCCTGCCCGCCGTGGCCGATGAAGTCATTCACGGGCTAAAACTGGGTATTGATTGCATCGTTACCAACTTTGCCAACGGGGACGTCATCGGGCATACCAGCAACAGCGAAGCGAAGATCGCCTGCGCGCACGCTGTGGATGAGCATCTCGCCCGGGTTGTGAAGGTCGCCCAATCGGAAGGCTACGTTACGCTGATTACCGCCGACCACGGCAACCTTGAAGTGCTGCGTACCGCCGAAGGCAAGCCGCACGTCTCGCACACCTCCAACCTTGTACCCTTCATCCTAATCGATCCAGCTGCCAACAATGACATTCAATTAGATGATGGTAGTTTGCAGGATATCACTCCGACTATTCTGAACATCATGGGCATCGAAAAACATGCTGCCATGGCTGGCACCTCTCTTGTAAATCCGCGAGAATGGGGAAAAAACCGAAAGGTTCTGCTCATCATCCTCGATGGTTGGGGGGAAGGCAGCCAAGATGAAAACAACCCCATACATGTCGCAGCCACACCCACCTGGGACGCACTCTGCCAGGAATATCCGCTTGCGCATC
Source organism: uncultured Anaerolineaceae bacterium (assembly GCA_964647425.1). Lineage (GTDB taxonomy): Bacteria > Chloroflexota > Anaerolineae > Anaerolineales > Anaerolineaceae > Mesolinea. The sequence goes on along the minus strand of CAZYIJ010000128.1, from coordinate 4,893 downwards.
TGCAAGCCTCGGGCGAAGCAGTTGGGCTGCAAACTGGCAAACCGGGCAACTCCGAAGCGGGTCATATGAACATTGGTGCAGGTCGGACCGTGCTGCAGGATGACGTGCGCCTGAACTTGGCGCTGAAAGACGGCTCGTTCTCGAAGAATGAGGTCTTTGTTGAGGCGATCGAAAACGTCCTGCGCAAAGGGACCAAGCTGCACCTGATCGGACTCCTGACCGAGAAAAGCTCACATGGGTCGATCGACTACCCCCTGGCGCTTTTACGAATGGCTAAGGAAAAAGGCCTTTCGGAGGTGTATCTCCACCTGATTTTTGATGGACGCAGCACCGAACCTGGCAGTGCTCCGGCACTGCTCGAAAAGCTCGAACGAGAAATGCGCGAGATCGGGCTCGGGTCAGTCGTAACAGCTAACGGAAGAGGCATCGCCCTCGACCGCGATGGTAATTACACAAAGATCAAGAAAGCTTACGAAGCGATGGTGCTCGGACATGGAACTCCCTGGTAACCCGGTGGAAAAGTGCGAAACAAATGGCTGAAAACTCATTTGACCCTCATCAATTCTCACGCGACTTGTTTTCCAAACTGCAGCAATTAAACCCAGCTGTTGGCGAATTGGAGCCCTACGAGTTCCAATATGCCCTAAAAAACCTCACCCCTGCAGAAGGTTGGGCAAGCGCGCAGGCAGAACAGATGGAAGTCCTTCTGGAAAAAATTGCCAAACAGGAATTCTTTGCCAACATCCAACTGAAGCCAATGCAGGGCGACCAGATCACTCTCGACCAAACCATTACCTTCCTTTCCAGGCAGCTTTTTATTGGCCTTGTTGAGGGACTCTACCCGATCAAATGGGTGGAGCAGTATTTCTATTTTGACATGCGGTCTTTCGTGTTCTTTGTGCGCACTCATTACATCTCTGCGTCAATTCAAGCACGTTTTGGGGGCTCACCCTATCGATCCTTTGAGCCAGGGCAACCGCGACTCGAAAAAATGTTCGAGGTTGGCTACAAGGACTTTGCCCGGGCGAACCAGGAAATTGACCTGGCATTTATCCAGGCTGCTAAATCCTTGATATCTACCAGCAATAAACCACTGTTGTTGACCATCGTTGGTCCGACCGCATCCGGCAAATCAGAAATTTCCTCACGGTTGCTGAACTCTTTATCCGGTGCGGGATTTTCGTGTACCTCCGTTGAAATGGACAACTTCTATAAGGACCGCGTCTTTCGCGACGGTCGCCCGATGGATGCGGCTGTGATTCATTACGCGCTTTTCATCGAATCGCTCAACGCGCTTTTGCAGGGAAAAGAGGCGAAAATACCCCGTTACGACTTCATCCAAGCCACATCCAGTCACGATTTGGATGGTCTCCTTCGCCCCGGGCAGTCTACTCAGACCATCCTACCAGCAGATATCATCATCCTTGAAGGCAACTTCCCATTCCACATTCCCGAGATCGCCAGCCTGATCAACTTGAAAGTTGTCTACTTTGCCGACGATCCCATCCGACTGAAACGCAAGTGGAAGAGAGACGTGGACTTCCGCAAGAAGTATGACCCCAATTACCTGGCAAACCGCTATTTCCGTACTCAGTTTCAGCGGAATGAAGAAATCTACCAACCCATGATGCAATGTTGTGACATCATCGTGGATACAACCAACGCGCATTTGTGGCTGCATCCAGACCTGCAGACACGGTTGGAAAATCAAGCTTCAGCTTGACCGCAGGAGAAAGAAGAGAGGCGCACCATGTTCGATGAATTCTTACGTGGTCAGATTGTGGAAGCAAAGACGAAGATTGTGATGCTGATCTTGGACGGGTTGGGTGGGCTTCCCCGCGAGGAAGGCGGAAAGACCGAACTCGAGACAGCCTGCAAACCCAACATGGATGCCTTGGCCCGGAAATCAGCCCTAGGCATGACCATCCCGGTTGGTCCTGGCATCACGGTTGGCAGTGGTCCTGGTCACATTTCCATCTTCGGCTTCAACCCGTTGGAATACCAGATCGGTCGCGGTGCCTTGGAAGCCCTGGGGGTGGATTTTGAGCTTGGTCCGGATGACGTCGCTGCCAGGGGTAACTTCTGCGTGGTTGACGAAAATGGGCTTTTGGTTGACCGCCGTGCAGGCAGGTTGCCAACCTCCGATAGCGAACGCCTCGTCCAAATACTGCGGACAATCAAGTTGGACGGTGTGGAAGTGTTTGTGGAAGTTGTCAAGGAGCACCGCTTCGTGCTTGTGCTGAGAGCCCCCAGTTTGGGAGCAGCCGTTACCGACTCAGACCCATTAGTCACAGGAGCAGTACCACTAAAGGTGCAGGGATTGGATGACGCTTCCCAACACACCGCCGGGTTGGTCAACGCATTCCTGGAACAGGCAGAAGTGCTACTGCGGAATGAGACTTCGGCAAACATGGTCCTGCTGCGCGGCTTTGCCAAATTCCCAGTGATGCCCAAATACTCTGAAGTCTTCCAGTTGAATGCCGCCGCCGTTGCCGTGAACGGCATGTACCGCGGTGTAGCAAGGCTTGTGGGCATGAACGTGCTCGATGTCGGTGGCACGGACCTCCGCAACGAGTTCGACTGCCTTGAAAAGCATTGGGCAGAGTACGACTTTTTCTACCTGCACTTCAAGAAGACAGACACCTTTGGAGAAATTGGGGACTTCGACGCGAAAGTAAAAGCAATCGAAGAGTTTGACGCCCAACTCCCCCGTTTGATGGCATTGAACCCGGATGTGGTCATTATCGGGGGCGACCATTCCTCCCCAGCGGTGCTCAAATCCCACAGCTGGCATCCAGTTCCGCTCCTCATGTATGGAAAGAACGTCCGCGCGGACAAATTCACGGAGTTTGGGGAAACCAACTGCGCAAACGGCAACCTTGGGCAGCTCCCTGCCTATCACGTCATGCCGATCGCGCTGGCGAATGCCGGCAGAGTGGCCAAGTACGGAGCTTAATAATATGGAAAAAACGGAAAACTCGCAGAATCCAATCCTAAAGGATGGTGCTCTCTTTTCGGAAAAGCTATTTGAAATGATGCGCGTACTTTACCCGGCGCTTAACGACCTTGAGCTGTTCGAGTTTCGCTATTGCCTCGAGAACATCTACCCGAATCAGGGTTGGCAATCAGTAGAACTGATGCCAAGGCATGAGATTGAGCAAATGGTCAGCAGCCTTAGCTATTATTCCAGCATTCAACTGAAACCTAAACTGGATAATCGTCCGGTCATGGACCCCCAGATACTCTCCTTGCTGCGGATGCTCTTCGTAGGTTTGGTCATCGGCGACTATCCCACAGACTGGGTGGTCAAACACTTCACCTTCGATCCGCGTGGGTTCTACTTCATCCATCGGACCGAGTATTACAGCGAAGAAATCATCGCGCATCTGGGTGGAAGACCCTTGATGGCTTTTGATCGCTTGCAGGATGAATTTCAAAAGATTCCTGCTGTTGGTTACAAGGCTTTCAAAAAGGCAAACGAGGAAGTGGATGGAGCCTTCATCAATATCGTCCAAATGCTGGTCGAAAAGATCGGCACCCCCATTTTGATCGCGATTGCCGGTCAGACAGCGGCAGGTAAGACCGAAATCGTTGAACGCCTTCAGCAGGCATTTCAAAATACGGGAAAGAGCCTTTCGGGCTTTGAAATTGATCACTTCCTGACGGATCGGGATTACCGCGAAGCGCATGGGATCGACTCGCTAGGCCAGGATGCTCTACATTTTGAGATGCTGACCCAAGTGCTCGAGGATCTGCGGGCAGGCAAAGCCGCGATTACGCCGCAATATGACTTCATTTCTGCGACCTCGAGCCATTCTCTGGATGGAAAACTCAAACCAGGGCGCGAAACACTGCGCATCGAACCAGCCGACGTGATCTTCATGGAAGGGAACTTTCCGTTCCTCTTACCCGGTGTCGCTGCGCTGACCGGTATCAAGGTCATGTACATCACCGATGATGCCGTGCGATTGAAACGAAAATGGCGGCGCGACATGGACCTGAGAAAGAAATACGAACTTCATTACTTCTTGAATCGCTACTTCCGTGAACAATTCCTGATGGCCGAACAGGTCTACAAGCCGCAAATGCAGCTGTGCGACTTGGTGGTGGACACTTCCCGGGCTGAGATATGGGCAACCCCAGCAGTCCAAGCACAGTTGGGCAGATCAGCAAACAAAAACTGAAATTATGAAATTAATCTTGCATGTTTTGCGTATTTGCATTATACTGTTTCAAATGTAAGCGGTATTTCATAAACACAAATTTTGTTGTCCCCTTTCGGGGTCATGGATCTTTACCGAGGTGTCATGAACAGCCCTTCAAAGTCTTCCGCAAAAATTGACTTCAGCCAGGTTCTGACCGATCATTTCAACGACCTGACCAAGAGCGAGAAGCGCATCGCCAATTTTCTTCGCAAAAACCAGGAGGAGTCTGCTTTCCTCTCTGCCGGCGAGATTGCCAGCCGCATGGAACTCAGCGAGGCAACCCTGGTGCGCTTTGCGCGCAGCCTGGGTTTTAGCAGTTATCCGGCTATGCGAACAGTATTACAGGATAACTTCCGCCGACGTGTCACCCACTCCGCCCGCTTACGCGGCAGACTGAATGACATGCGCGATGGCGACGACATGTTCGAACACCTGACGGCAACAGAAATTGATTTTCTAACCCAGGCATTGGATTCCATCAAACGCGAAGAGCTTAACAAAGCGGTCGAGATTATGCACGAGCACGACCGCGTTTTTGTCTTTGGGCTCGGCCCGTCGGTCTCACTGGTAGACTTGCTCGAACTCCGCTTGCGCAGATTTGGACGTGAAGTTGTTCCGCTCACAAGCTCGGGACGCGAGTTCCTCGAATACCTCACAATGATGGGAGAAAAGGATCTTTTGTTTGTGA
>CAZYIJ010000127.1:0-5897 GCA_964647425.1 uncultured Anaerolineaceae bacterium | reverse complement strand
CCGATATTGGTGGGACTTTTTTTCGATACGCCCATCCAGGTAAGTTGAGCGCGCGCTTGCATCGATGACGACAATCTGGTTGGACTCGCTAACAGTCTCAAAAAGCTTTAAAACTTCTCTCACTGCTTTTGCAGCTTGCTGACCCTGCTCCATCCCCAACCGGTAGGTTAAAAAGCCTGGAAATTCACTCAAGACATCAATAACTTCTTGAAGCGCGTCCGAAAATTGTTTGTTCCAACGGGGCTGCTCTTTTGGATAAAGCGTCTGGACTGGCTTTTTTAGGTTGACTGCCAAAGCATCGATGATAATTGGTGTGAACAGGAACTGAGCCAGAGCATCCGATCCGTTTATTTCAACGGTTTCAATTATTTTGTCATTTTTTTCTACCAGCACTTGAAGGCTGTATTCAGTATGGTCCGGGATCAGCAAGAAATCCTGAGGGTCCACCAGTGCCCTGATTTGCTCTAAAACCTTATCAGCATACTCCTGGTAAACCTCTTTAATAGTCTGATTTTCATCCTCAATGCTTAACGCTGGAATCGGCTTACCGATTCTCATTTTAATGTGCGGTCGTTTTAACTTGAAGATTTTCGATAAAATCATTTGGAATCCACTGAAACCAATTGGCACAACTGGTGCCTGCGCTTTGTGGCTCAACCAGGATACCCCCACCTGGGCTCTCATGTGACCCGGATTCCAGATGCCGCCTTCAGGGTAAATCCCAAGGACTCCGCCCTGATTAAGTATGCTCAAAGCCTTGTTCATTGCATTTCGATCCGTGGAGCCGCGTTTGACTGGAATATATCCGTAGAAATCGACGATTTGATCAATGAGACCCACAAAAGGCAAATCCCCTGCACCAATCAATTCCACAGGTCGATTCGGAAGCACTGCCATCAACATCGGTTCGAGATTGGAAAGGTGATTTCCAGCCAGAATCACAGGACCTTCAGCCGGGAGGTTTTCCATTCCCTGCACCTGAAGACGAGTCAACAAACGTAGTAAAACCCGTCCCAACAGATTCAGAATCGTTCTACGGAATCTGGATCGGGGATACGCGATTTCAAGTGTGTCTGATGTATTCATTGCTCTTAAAATGAGTAAACCCTTTTGTGAATGAATAGTTGCAGGAAATAAAAAATGCCCCCACGGGAATTCGAATCCCGGTTTCGGCCTTGAGAGGGCCACGTCCTAGGCCGCTAGACGATGGGGGCGTCAAGGAAGGAATAATATCACGGGTTGAATCGAGCGTCAACGGATTCGTGTCGCTTGGCTAAGGTGACAGACGGGCGGTCACCCCTCTACAAATCCGTGTATTTTATCCCGATTTATATACAATTAGATTTAAAACGAGGAGGAACAAATGAATTATCGTCATTTAGGAAAATCTGGTCTCAAGGTCTCGGAACTATCTTTTGGTTCCTGGGTGACCTATCACAACCAGGTTGACATCGAGCATGCCAAACAATTAATGTCTGCCGCATGGGATCGCGGCGTAAACTTTTTCGACAACGCTGAGGGCTACGCCAACGGTCAATCAGAAAAAATTATGGGGCAAGCCCTGCGCGAGCTGGGTTGGAAGCGCGAGCAATACCTGGTCTCTACCAAAATATTCTGGGGCGGCAAGACCCCCAATGAAACCGGTTTGAGCTTCAAACACATTGTTGAAGGCGTGGATCGCTCTTTATGCAATTTCGGGCTCGACCATGTTGACCTGGTATTTGCGCATCGCCCAGACCCGGAAACCCCGATTGAGGAAACTGTGCGGGCTTTTAACCACGTGATCAACCAGGGCAAAGCTTTCTACTGGGGCACGTCTGAGTGGCCGGCTGAATCGATTCTCAAGGCTGCCAAGATTGCCAAGAAACATCACCTGATCGGACCGACCATGGAGCAGCCGGAATACAACTTGCTGCATCGTACTCGCTTCGAACAGGAATATGACATTCTCTTTAGAAAACTCGGTCTGGGCACCACCACCTGGAGCCCGCTGAAGTCCGGTATGCTCACAGGAAAATATCGCAACGGCACCTTCCCCGAAGGTAGTCGTGCAAACCTGCCTGGTTATGACTGGTTGAAGAAAATGTTCAGCGATCCCAAGCGTATGCAGGCAGTTGAAAACCTGGCACAGATCTCTGATGACCTGGGTGTCAGCCTTCCTCAAATGTCATTGGCGTGGATCCTCAAAAATCCAAATGTCAGCACAGTTATCACTGGCGCAAGCAAAATCAGTCAACTGGAAGAAAACTTCAAGGCTTTGGATGTTGTGCCCATGCTCACTGACGATGTTATGGCTCGCATTGAAGAAGCGCTGGTCGGTTATCCCGACGATCTCAAAGTAAATTAGACTCTTTTTCACAAGAGGTATTAACGGAACGAGGCAATCTCGTTCCGTTTTGTTTTCATCCCTTACGGTATAATTTTCCCAGCACAAGCCAAGGAATGACAATGACAACAAAACGCATCAGTACCGAATTATTCGAGAAATTGGTGAGTCTGGCAGCGCTCGAGTTGACCGCTGAAGAAAGTGCTTACCTCTTTGAAGAAATGAACCATCAACTCACCTCTGTCGAGGCTCTCAGCAAAATCCCTTTGCCAGAAGGCACCCAACCTTCTCTGCATGGTCTGGACTGCCTGGGTTCAGCCCCTCGTCTGGATAAATGGCAACCCTTTCCTAACCCCAAGGTAATCATAGCTCTGGCACCAGAGACCGAAAACGATATGATTGTCGTTCCGGATGTAAAGGGGGCAAAATGAACCTGACACAACTGAGCGCTTTTGAAACAGCCCAAAAAATCCGTTCCGGCGAAGTAAAAGCAATTGAAATCGTTCAATCTGCCCTGGCTCAAATCAAAAAAGTGGATGGCGTTTCTGGATCACTTGAACCAGGTTTGCTTAACCCGGAAGAGGAAAAGAAGGTTCATGCCTTTATCCAGCTCACAGAAGATCTGGCTGTCAGGCAAGCTGAAAAAGTTGATCGGATGATCGCCAATGGTGAGGAGCCTGGCTTGCTGGCAGGCGTACCATTATCTGTTAAAGATATTTTTTGCGTGGAAGGCACCAACACCACGGCTGCCTCGAAAATCATCGCGAATTTTGTTCCTCCCTACACTGCCACTGCAGTGGAACGCTTGACAGCAGCTGGCGCGCTGGTTTTGGGCAAGGTCAATCTGGATGAATTCACCTTCGGCTCCTCCAATGAATCCAGTGCTTTTCAACCTGCCACAAACAACCCCTGGCAAACCGAGTATGTGCCCGGGGGCTCCTCTGGTGGGTCGGCAGCCAGTGTTGCCGCACAGGAAGTTGCCCTGTCTTTAGGCACCGATACCGGCGGCTCCATCCGACAGCCGGCAGCTTTTTGCGGCGTTGTTGGCATGAAACCCAGCTATGGTCGCGTATCACGCCTGGGGCTGATCGCTTTTGCGTCTTCTCTGGATTGCCCTGGACCTGTGGCACGGGATGTGCGCGATGCAGCTCTAATGCTGCAGGTGATGGCAGGAAACGATCCCAAAGACAGCACCTCCTCCACCAAACCAGTAGATAACTACCTTGCAGCGCTCGAACAGGATGTCAAAGGGCTGCGGATCGGTCTTTCTCCTGATTACGAAGCGCTTTACTATCCCGATATGGAGAGCGGTGAGCTTTTTTCACAACCGATTCAAAAAGAAGTTCACGATGCTGTCCTGCAGGCAGCGGAATGGCTGGCAAAAGCAGGCGCGGAAATCATTGAATACGTGCCTATGTCAAATACCCTCTATGGCATCCCTACTTACTTTGTCATATCGCGTGTCGAAGCCGCTTCCAACCTGCACCGTTTTGATGGCGTCAAATATGGCTATCGCACACCAGAAGATGTTGAGGACCTGATCGAACTTTATCGACGCAGCCGGGCAGAGGGCTTTGGGCTTGAGCCCAAACTGCGTATCTTGATGGGTATGTACGTTTCGGCTGCTGAACACGCGTCAGCGTATTATCAAAAAGCGCTTAAAGTTCGCTCTATGATCCGCAATGACTTTGACCAGGTATTTGACCCCCAGGGCGAGTACCAACTTGACGCCTTGCTCACACCCACAACCGCAACCACCGCCTTTAAGCGCAAAGCTGTTTACGGTAATTCTGTGCTCATGCAATACTCTGATCAGATGACCGTTACCAGCAACCACGCTGGTGTACCAGCCCTGACGCTGCCTGGCGGATTGGATGAAAATGGTCTGCCGATTGGCATCCAATTGATCGGAAACGACTTCCGGGAGGATATGATCTTACGTATTGGCAATGCCTACGAGCAAATAACCGCCGACGAAGCCTGGCGTAAAGTTCGCCCACAGGTTCTGCAAGGTGAGGTGATAGCATGAAAGACTATGAAGTGATCATCGGGCTCGAAACGCACATCCAGCTCAATACCGAAACCAAGATTTTTTGCTCGTGTAAAGCTGACTCCTGGGAAGCAGAACCCAACACCAATATCTGCCCGGTTTGCAGCGGCTTGCCCGGCGTACTGCCAGTATTGAATGCTGAAGCAGTTCGCAAAGGTGCCATTTTGGCTGCCGCTATGCATGCTCAGATCAATCCGAAATCCTATTTCGACCGCAAAAACTATTTCTACCCCGATCTGCCCAAAGGCTACCAGATTTCCCAGTTTGACGAGCCAATTGGCAAAGGTGGTTACATGGACTTGCCCATGGAAAATGGCGAAACACGTCATGTGCGCATCCACAACCTTCATTTAGAGGAAGATGCCGGCAAGACCAAAACCGAGCATGGCATGCGATTGCTCGATTTTAACCGCTGCGGCGTCCCTCTGGTTGAGATGGTGACTGAACCCGATTTGCGTTCTGGCGATGAAGCCGCTCAATATCTGATCCGTCTGCGCCAGCTACTACGCTGGATCGGCGTGTCCGAAGCCGATATGGAGCGCGGCCACCTGCGCTGTGACGCCAATGTTTCCATCCGGGAGCGCGGCAGCACAATTTTGAACACCAAGACCGAGATTAAAAATGTCAATTCAATCGAATCGGTGCGCCAGGCAATCGCTGAAGAAGCCAAACGTCAAATCGCATTGGTCGAATCAGGCGGCAAGGTTGAATCTTATACACTTGATTGGGATGCTGACAGCGGCAAGTTGAAAAAGATGCGCTCCAAAGAGACCGAAGCCGATTACCGATATTTCCGCGAACCAGATTTATTGCCTGTGGTCCTCACTCCAGAGGAAATTACCCAAATCCAGGCCGGTTTGCCCGAATTGCCTCTCGCACGGCGCGAGCGCTTTGAGAAGGACTATCAACTTTCCGGGTATGATGCCGAGATCCTGACCAGCGAACGCAGTTTGTCAGATTACTACGAAACCGCGGTTAAAGCCTACCCCGGCGAAGCAAAAGCCGTCGCTAACTGGATGATGAATGACCTTTCTCGTATGCTCAACGACTTGGGCAAAAACGCTGATGAACTAAACCTCAAACCAGATGATCTGGCTGAGATCATCACAATGGTGGATCAGGGCAAGATCAATGCGGCAACCGGTAAAAACCTGCTCAAAAAGGTGGAGCAAACCGGAATGTCCCCCGCTAAAATTGTTGAGGAAGAAAACCTTGGATTGATCGACGATAGTGACGCTCTGCGCACGCAAATTGAAGCGATCCTGGCAGGCGCGCCGGATGAGGTCGCCAATTTCCGGGCTGGAAAAGAGAGCCTGTTAGGCTGGTTTGTGGGTCAGGTGATGCGCAGTTCTGGCGGAAAAGCCGATCCCAAACGCACGCGCGAAATTTTGCTGGATTTGTTAAGAAAAGAATAATCTGTTTTGATAGATTATTGACATCGGTTCTTTTTAGGCTAAAATAGGGAATACGCGGGCGTCGCCAAGTGGTAAGGCATTAGCCTTCCAAGCTAACACTCGTCGG
>CAZYIJ010000126.1:0-5914 GCA_964647425.1 uncultured Anaerolineaceae bacterium | reverse complement strand
GAAGAAAATAATAAGGAGATTTTCCGCGTTGGCAGCACCCGCGAGCAGGATCATCCTGTCTGTCTGAACCTCGATAAGTTTGTTCAACGTTCTTCCGGTATTTTTGGTACCACTGGCTCTGGTAAGTCCTTCCTGGCACGCATGATTTTGGCAGGCTTGATCCATGCTGATCATGCTTCCACCTTGATTTTTGACATGCATAACGAATATGGCATCGATTCAACCTCCTCGGATACTGGCGATGCCGTCGTAGGATTGAAAGGCAAATTCAGTAACAAGGTTCGCCTGGTTGGGTTGGGAGCGGGCACAAAATTTGGTAATCAGCAGCCCGATTACACCCTTGAAATCAGTCACAGCGATATCACTGTTGAGGATGTGCTGCAGCTCACTCAAATTCTCAATCTAAAAGAAACCACTGCCACCACTCTGGATAAGTTGGAAAGCGAATTTCACGAAAATTGGTTTTCCAGATTCATGCAAATGAATGTGGGCACGGTTGTTGAGAAAGAAGAAGGGAAAACGGAACCTGCTCCGGACAGCGTAGCCTTTTGGGCTCGTCAAGCCGGCATCCACCCCGGTGCAGCCGAAGCGCTGCGCAGCAAACTTAATCGTCTTTTTAACCGTCCTTATCTGACCGATGCGCCTGCCAGTAGTGGACTTAACGCCATTATCACCAGCCTTCAGGACAAACGTCACGTCGTGCTCTCCTTTGGCAAATATGACAACGAGCTTGATTACCTACTGGTCACCAACCTGATCACCCGAAAAATTCGAGACACCTGGGAGCGATCCACTGAAGATTTTCACAGTGGAAATGGGCAGGAACCACGTCCACTTGTGGTCGTAGTGGAAGAAGCCCACAAATTGCTCAATCGTGAAATGGCTTCTCAAACAATCTTCAGCACCATCGCGCGGGAAATGCGCAAATATTATGTGACCCTGCTCATCATTGACCAGCGTCCCTCTCAAATTTACGACGAAGTCATGTCGCAGTTAGGCACACGCATCTCCGGCTCGCTGGGCGACGAGAATGATATCAATGCCGTCCTTTCGGGCTTGCCTGGCAGAGGTGGACTGCGGGGTATGCTCGCAAAACTGCAGCCCAAAGAAGAGGTGCTGATGCTTGGTTGGGGTGTGCCTATGCCTATTCCGATCCGTTCTCGCCGTTATGACCAGCAATTTTGGGTCGACCTTTTGGGAAACGAGCGCAGACCGCAGTCAACAAAAGAATTTAATAGCTTTTTAGGGATGGACGATGATTCCGATTAAACTACGCCTGGCAGGTTTCACCTCTTACCGCGAACCGGTCGAGATCGAGTTCAACGGTTTCGATCTGGCTTGCATCTCTGGATCGAACGGCGCCGGAAAGTCCTCGCTGCTGGACGCCATCACGTACGCGCTCTATGGCAAAGCCCGGGTGCAAAATGAAGCCATCATCAACACCGCCAGCAAAACAGCCGAGGTGACTCTTGATTTTGAATACGAAAACCAGGTCTACCGCGTCAGCCGCAGTAACTCCCGCGGCAAAACCACCCAAGTCGACTTCTTCATTCAGCAATCTGATGCCGAAACGCAGGACAAAAGCTGGAAGGTCCTTACCGAACGCACACTGCGCGAGACTGACGCTAAAATCATCAATACCCTGCGTCTGGACTACGAAAGTTTTGTTAATGCGTCTTTTTTCCTGCAGGGCAAGGCCGATTCTTTCGCCACCAAAAAACCTTCTGAGCGCAAAGAAATTTTGGCTGCAATCCTTGGGCTGGATCAATGGGAGGTCTTCCGCAAAGCCGCTAACGAAAAGAACCGCCAGGCACGTACGGATGCCAAACTGATCGAGCGGGATATTGCCGCCATCCAGGAGGAAATCGAAACTGAAGAGCAGCTTCACCATGATCGCGAATTGCTTGAGCGCGATCTGGAACTGGTGCGGGAGAAGGTCAGCAGCCGCCAGGCACAGTTGGACGCCCTGCGCGCCAAAGCCCAACTGCTTATAAATCAGACTAAGCAAGTCGAATCTCTCAAACTGCAGCTTGATCGTTCCCGCCAGTCTGTGCAGCGCAAGCAGCAGCAGGCGAACGAAAAACAAACCACGTTTGATGAATACCAGCTCAAGCTTGCCCAGGCAACCCAAATTGAAAGCGCATATAAGCAGCTTTTAAGCAGCCGTAAAGAGTTGGAACGCCTTGATCAGCTCTCCCAGCAATTTTGGCCGCTCGAACGCCAGCGTGCTGGCTTGGAAACTCAACTTGAAAGCCACTTGCAATCGCTTGAACGTGAGATCCGCACGCTCCAGGCAGAAGAACAGGAGCTGCAGACCGCCCTTAAGGCTTCCGAACAAAAAGGTACGAAATTGAAAAACCTGACTGAGAGAATGGAATCTTTTGCCGTTTTAGCTGATCCCCAGGAATTAAACGAACAAATCCAGGCAATTACCACGCAAATTGGGGAGCTCGAAAGTCAGAATGGCAGTCTTAAAGCCAGGATGGACGAACTCGCTTCCAGAAAACGAAAGGTGGAAGACGCCGCCGGTTCAGTCTGCCCAATGTGCGGACAGGATCTTTCCCCACAGCACCGCCAGGAGATCATCGCTGAAATCAACGATTTAGGCAAACCCTTGGGCGATCAACATCGTGCCAACCGGGCTGAAACTGAGCGGCTCAAAACTGAGAAAACGAAACTGGAAAGCCAGGCTGAACAAGTACGCCAGCAGGAACTCCAGCGCTTAAACCTGCAGCGCGAACAGGCTTTACTGCAGCAGGAGCTTGATCTTCTACAGGAACGTGAAAATGCCTGGAAAACCGGAAAAGCAACCCGCCTGCTCCAGGCTACCGCTGAGCGGGACGAACAAAACTTTTTGCCCGACCTGCGGCAGCAACTGAGCCAGGCTGTTCAAAAAATCTGCACACTCGCCTACGACCAGGACGCCCACAATCAGTTACGTCAGCATGTCCAGGAGCAAGCCGCTGCTGAAGAAGCCTGGCAGGAGCTCCAGCTTGCTCAAAACAGTTCTCTCTTGCTAAAGGCTGAGCTTGAATCCATGCGCAGCGAGATAAAGCATGAAGAAGAAAATCTCGTAGAAGCTGAATCACATTGTGAACAAGAAGCGCAAGCCCTGGAGCAAGCCCGTTCTGAAGCCCAGGACAGCCGTTTAGCGGAAGAAGAGCTTGCCAGTCTGCGGGAGGAGCAGGATGTCTACAACCGCAAACTTGGCGAAATCGACCAGGCTCTCTCAACTATTAAAACCCAGCGTGAACGTCAAGCCAGGCTGCGCCAGGAACTGGAAGCTGCAAACGAGATGGTGCGTCAGTATTCCAAACTCGAAACTGCCTTTAGCAAAGATGGTGTCCCCGCCATGTTGATTGAGCAGGCCCTGCCTGAACTGGAAGATCAAGCCAACGAATTGCTTGCCCGCCTTTCGGACTACGGCATGAGCGTTCGCTTTAGCAGTCAGCGGGCTTACAAAGACAACAAGCGCAAAGATTTGATGGAAACGCTTGATATCCTGATCAGTGACGGTTCTGGTTCACGCGATTACGAGACCTACTCTGGCGGCGAAGCCTTCCGCATCAATTTCGCCATCCGGTTGGCGCTCAGCCGCGTGCTTGCTCGCCGTGCTGGCGCAAAATTGCAGACGCTTGTTATCGATGAGGGTTTTGGCAACCAGGACGCCCAGGGACGCCAGCGTCTGATCCAAGCAATCAAAGCCGTCCGCCCGGATTTCCAGAAAATCCTTATCATCACCCACCTGGAGGAACTTAAGGATTATTTCTCTACCCGCATCGAAGTCACCAAAACCCCTGCCGGTTCGCAGGCTGAGGTGCTTTTGGGTTGATGTTGCTGAGGTAAAACCTTCTGCTTGGAGAAGGGGGACCACGAAGTGGTGGATGAGGTAAAGCTAAGCCATCAACAGATTCCTACTCTGTACATCACAAAATTCACCTCGTATCGTGTCACTTTGTCCATAATGACCATTTACGCCGTGATAAAATTAACCCGTCTTCACCTCTGTTTTGTCGTTAACTTTGCCAGGTTTCTGGAAGCCTGAAATCAACATAATAAAGAACAGGAGTCATCATGAGCATCCATCCTCTCGCCGGCAAGCCCGCCCCCATCGAATATCTCGCCAATATTCCCCGTCTTGTCTCCGCCTATTACACAATTCACCCCAAGCCAGGTGAGCCAGCCCAAAAGGTTGCTTTTGGCACCTCCGGGCATCGCGGTAGTTCGCTGACAGCCAGTTTCAATGACGACCATGTGGCAGCCATTACGCAGGCAATCGTCGAGTACCGCCGAGGAGAAGGCATCAGCGGTCCTCTTTATATGGGGATGGATACACACGCTCTTTCAGAACCTGCCTTGTACACTGCGATCGAAGTTTTCGCCGGCAACGGTGTGGACATTCGCATCCACCAGGATCACCGCTATACTCCCACTCCTGTCATTTCGCATGCCATTCTGACATTCAATTCAAGTTTTCCTGATGTGCAAGCGGATGGTGTCGTGATCTCACCTTCACATAACCCTCCCGAAGATGGTGGTTTCAAATACAACCCGCCCAATGGCGGTCCAGCCGATACTGGCACGACCAAGTGGATTCAAAACCGCGCCAATCAGATCATTGCCAACGGTATGAAAGAGGTACGCCGCATCCCGCTCAACAAAGCTATGGCAGCCTCAACCACTACCCAAATAGACCTGATCACCCCCTACCTTAAAGATCTTGAGAACGTGATCGACATGAAAGCCATTGCGGACTCGAAAATCCATATCGGTGTGGATCCCCTGGGTGGATCGGGCATCGCCTTTTGGGAGCCGATGGCTGAAATGTATGGGCTGAACCTGGAGGTGGTCAACAAGCGCGTTGACCCCACTTTCTCCTTCATGACCCTCGACAAAGACGGCAAAATCCGCATGGACTGCTCTTCGCCATACGCAATGGCAAGCCTGGTAGCCATGAAAAACGATTTCGATATTGCCTTCGGCAATGATGTTGACTTTGACCGCCACGGCATCGTCACGCCCAGTGTCGGTTTGCTGGATCCCAATCATTATCTCAGTGTCGCCATCTGGTATCTGTTCCAAAATCGTCCTGGCTGGTCAGCAGACGCTGCCGTCGGCAAAACTTTGGTCTCCAGTTCGATCATAGATAAAGTTGTCAAAAAGATCGGTCGCAAATTGTGCGAGGTGCCGGTTGGCTTCAAGTGGTTTGTGCCTGGTTTGCTCAGCGGAGAGATCGGTTTTGGCGGCGAAGAGAGCGCCGGCGCATCCTTCCTCCGCAAAAACGGAAGAACCTGGACCACGGACAAAGACGGCTTCATTCTCAACTTGCTGGCTGCCGAGATCCTGGCAGTGACAGGCAAGGACGCGGGTCAGCATTACCAGGCGCTTGAGGAAGAGTTAGGTGGTTCCTGGTACGCGCGCATAGAAGCGCCCGCCACAGCCAAACAGAAGGCGATTCTTTCAGATCTGTCGCCCGACCTGGTCAAAGCAGAAACCATGGCTGGTGACCCCATCCTGGACAAATTGACGGCTGCCAAATGCAACCACGCCCCCATCGGCGGGCTTAAGGTTGCGACGGAAAACGGATGGTTTGCCGCCCGACCCTCTGGAACTGAGGATATTTATAAAATTTACGCCGAAAGCTTGAAAAGCGCTGAACACCTGGCTCAAATTCAAGCCGAAGCACGTGAAATCGTCGACGCGGCTATGAGTTAAAGGTTTCAAAACTCTGTACGGGCGGGTTCCAAACCCGGCCTTAGCATTGATGGGTTATCCATGTAGGGGACGGTTGCCATGCCGTCCCTTACAGTTTCGTAAGCCGGATTCAACCCCATTCGCCTCGCTCAGGGGCAGGTGCAGCGGAATCCGGCCTTGTATCTTTATAGGGATCTAATGTATTCTGTACAGAGAGAGA
>CAZYIJ010000125.1:0-5923 GCA_964647425.1 uncultured Anaerolineaceae bacterium | reverse complement strand
GTCATTAGTATGATAAGCATCCAAGGGGAATAGAATAAGAGACACGGCAGATCGACCGTCATTAGGTCACAAAGACCGTCTCGCAGTGTAGATCGCCGTGTCTAACCCACGTGGTACCCGAACAGTTGCCTGGGACACAGAGCCCGTAAACACTAATGTGGGTCCACAGGATAATTATATAACGGGAGGCAATCATGGCAAATCCAGTTTATGCGGGTATCGATGTAGGCAAAGAAAAATTGTTTGTCAATGTCTATTTGGACAGTCAGGTAAGAGACTTTCCCAACACGCACTCGGGAATTGAGCGAATGTCCAGGTTTCTGATCAAGAATGCAGTGGATCTGGTAGTGATGGAGGCTAGTGGAGGATATGAAAGGCAACCTGCAAGTGAGTTGCGGGCGAGTGGATTGTCTGTGGCAGTGGTCAACCCGACTTATGTACGCAGGTTTGCACAGGGTATGGGTACGCTGGCCAAAACAGACACGATTGATGCTCGTCTGATTGCTCATTTTGCTTTTGTCAAACAACCTAAACCCCAACCAGCCAAAACGGTAGAGGAAGAAGAGTTAACCGCTCTGGTCGAGAGACGTGAACAATTGGTCAGCTTGTTGTCAATGGAGAAAAACCGTCTCAGCAAGGCTTCTGACTATAGTAAAACCTCCATCCAAAGCAGCGTTCAATTCTTGACTGAACAGATAGAAACAATCGAGACAGAGATAGAAGGTCTGGTGGCAAAATCACCAGAACGACAGGCAAAGATGCGTTGTATGAAGAGCTTTATTGGAGTTGGAGATGTCACCGCAGTAACACTGCTAACTGAGATGCCGGAACTGGGGCAGGAGAGCAGGGAACACATCGCTGCTTTGGCTGGGGTAGCACCCATCAACCGGGACAGTGGCAGGATGAAGGGTAAACGCAGAACCTATGGGGGTAGAGCTCGTGTTCGCAGGACCTTGTACTTGGCAGCACTTTCAGCATCCAAACATAATCCAATCATCAGAGAATTCTATGAACGACTACTTGCAGGAGGAAAAGAGAAGAAGGTTGCATTAGTGGCATGTATGCATAAAACACTGACCATTCTGAATGCAATGCTCAAGAAAGGAGAGCTTTTCAACCCTCTATACTCTTGACATTCAACATAGTTACTGCGAGCCCCTGCCGTTGGTAAATAGCTGACATATGAATTACGGAAAAGGGGCGTGGCAATCTGAAGTTATGTCGGTTTCATTACTTTAATTTCCCATAAATTCGGAAGACGCCTTCACCACCGTTATGAACACCAATGTGTTCCTTACAGTCCGAGTGAGTTGAACTCACTCGGTCTAGTCGCTCCGCTCTCGGATTCCCATCTCGCCGGGACTTCGCCTCCCCACAATTGGGGAGGGCTTAGAGAGTAGCTGTTTGCGATGACGGGGTTTCCATCAATCGAAATCCCTTCAACACTCAAAAGTTAGCGTACAATTGTTAATCATGAAATTGGCGATCCAAATCCCAGCCTATAACGAAGCGGAGCATTTGCCTGCGGTTTTAGCAGAGTTGCCCCGCCAGCTTCCGGGTGTGGATGAAATTGTGATCGTGGTGGTAGATGATGGTTCCACGGATACTACGTCCAAAGTTGCGCTGGAGAACGGCGTGGATTACGTCTTAAGACACCGCAGAAACCGTGGGCTCTCCAAAGCATTTATTGATGGTATCCAATTTTGTTTGGCATTGGGTGCTGATATCATCGTCAACACCGACGCAGACAACCAATATCCCGGCAACCAGATCGGCAAGCTGATCGAGCCGCTCCTACAGGGTCGGGCTGACCTGGTTATAGGTGACCGTCAGACCCTCGAAAACAAGCATTTTTCCCCTTTCAAGCGGGCGATGGAACACTTGGGCAGCTCGGTGATCCGGAAAGTGTCGAACACCAAAGTCCCAGATACGGTCAGCGGCTTTCGCGCGTTTTCGCGTTATGCCGCGCTGCGTTTGCAAGTTTACAACCCCTATTCTTATACTCTGGAAACACTCATCCAAGCCGGTAAAGGACTGATGAAAATCGAAAGCGTACCGATCGAGACCAACCCGGCCACAAGAGCATCTCGATTACATAAAGGCATTTTCAATTTTATCTGGAAGCAGGGAGGCGCAATCATTCGTTCTTATGTGCTTTACCAACCTCTGCGCACCTTCCTTTCCATCGGTGGATTGTTGTTTCTAATCGGCGAGATTCTGTTGGGGCGTTTTTTGGTTTACTACTTCTTCCTTGATCAAGGTTCGCGCTTTATCCAATCGGTGACGATTGGTGGAACGTTCCTGGTGGCAGGGATCACTCTGATCATGTTTGGATTTTTGGGAGATGCCATGCGCGCTAACCGCCAGATCTCCGAAGAGAATATGATCCACGAACGGGACACTTTTGCCATTAGTGACTTGAAAAACCTAATCGAATTCCGCGGTCATCCGGTTTTTTCGGGACACAATCCTATCAGTTAACAACTCTAAAACCCCATTCGATGAAGTTGAATTAGTCTCGTCAGCGGACGAGACCAATCTTAAATATTGTGCCCTAAGGAAAAGTCTTCGACTTCCTGTAGCTCGCTATGCTATACTTAAATCTCACCAAAATCAGCATTTAGTTCATTTTTACTGCTAGTACGGGTGAAGGAAAACCTTAAAGGGATAATATAGCCAATCGTGTCATTCGTTCATCTACATGTTCACTCTTCTTACTCCGTTTTGGATGGTCTTGCCAGTCCAAAAGATTTGGTCAAGTACGCCAAAGAATTGGGTATGAACGCGTTGGCTCTGACCGATCACGGTACCATGTTTGGCACTTTAATTTTTTTCCAAGAGGCGATTAAAGAAGGAATCAAGCCGATCATCGGGTTGGAAGCTTATGTTGCCCCTCGTTCCATGCTGGATAAGGACGTCAGCAGGGACAAGAAGCCTTACCACTTGCTTCTCTTAGCCAAAAACATGACTGGTTACAAAAACCTGCTCAAAATCGCCTCAGTCTCGCAGTTGGAGGGCTTTTATTACCATCCACGGGTCGACAAAGCCATTTTGGCGGAGCATTCGGAAGGTTTGATCGGCACTTCTGCCTGCCTGGCAGGTGAGATTCCGCGCGCACTGAACGATAATGACCTGGCAAAAGCTGAAAGCAGCCTGAACTGGTACAAGGAAGTCTTCGGTCCGGGCAATTTTTATCTCGAACTGCAGGACCATAACATCCCGGAACTCTTCCGGGTCAACCGCCTGATGGTGGAACTGGCGAAGAAGACCAACACGCCCCTGGTAGCGACCAACGACGTACACTACGCCCGCAAAGAGGACGCCGATCTGCAGGATATCTTGCTGTGCATCCAAACCGGAAAATTGCTGAGCGATACCAACCGCATGCGCATGTCAGACGACAGTTACTACCTTCGCAGCCCGGAGGAGATGCAGTCGATTTTCTCGCAAGTCCCTGAGGCGTTGGCCAACACCGTTTTGATTGCCGAGCAATGCGAAGTCGACCTGACCCGCAGCAGTTATCACCTGCCAAAATTCGAAGTGCCTGAAGGACAGAACGCTGAAACATTCCTGCTGGATTTGTGCCAAAAGGGGCTGCGCCAAAACATCCCCGACAGGGCTGATTCGCCTGAAATTCAGGAACGACTCAATTACGAGCTTGGCGTTATCAACCAGATGGGTTTTGCGGAATACTTCCTGATCGTTTGGGATTTGTGCCGCTTCTCCCGCGAGAGAAACATCTGGTACAACGTGCGCGGATCTGGAAACGGCTCGCTGGTCGCTTTCGCGCTCGACATTACCTCCGTGGAACCACTTAGTTATCACCTGCT
The DNA here is from genome assembly GCA_964647425.1 of uncultured Anaerolineaceae bacterium. GTDB lineage: Bacteria > Chloroflexota > Anaerolineae > Anaerolineales > Anaerolineaceae > Mesolinea. Next base: position 2,093 of record CAZYIJ010000125.1, on the reverse strand, counting down.
GTTTGAACGCTTCCTCAACCCGGACCGCATCACCATGCCTGATATCGATCTTGATTATCAGGATGACCGCCGCGCGGAAGTGATGGAGTATTGCAACCAAAAATATGGTGCCGATAAAGTGGCGCAAATCATCACTTTTGGCACCCTGGCAGCAAGAGGGGCTGTGCGGGATGTTGGACGCGTTATGAACATCCCGCTGGTGGAGGTTGACCGGGTCGCAAAAGCAGTGCCGCCTCCGGTTCAGGGCAAAAATGTACCGCTGGTGAAAGCACTTGAGACAACCCCGGAATTAAAAGACCTGTATGATTCCAGCGAACAGTATAAACGTCTGATCGATGTGGCTGGTCGCATGGAAGGCAGCATTCGCAATGTTGGTACCCACGCTGCCGGCGTGATCATCAGTGATTTGCCGTTGACCGAGTATCTCCCTCTGCACCGCCCAACCAACCAGAACGATGAGCTGCCAATCAAATCGGTGGCGCAATATGACATGGCAGGCATTAACGATTTAGGTCTGCTCAAGGTTGACTTCCTGGGGTTGACCACGCTGACCATCATGGCGAAGGCTTGCGAATATATCAAAGAACGACACGGTGTTAATCTGACCCTCAGCAGCATCCCGATCGATGATGCCAAAGTTTTCGATTATATCGGCGAAGGACATACATCAGGTCTCTTCCAACTTGAAGGTGGAGGAATGACCCGCTACCTGGTGCAGATGCAGCCTAAGACAATCCAACATGTGATTGCCATGGTGGCGCTCTATCGACCGGGACCAATGGAGATCATTCCAGATTACATTGACAACATGAAAGGGGAGGTGCCGGTCACCTACCAGCATGAAAAGCTCGAGGAAATCCTGAAAGAGACCTATGGTCACACGGTTTACCAGGAGCAAATCATGCAAGCCGCCATGCGCCTTGCTGGTTATTCACCAGGTGACTCGGACGATTTGCGCTCAGCGGTTTCCAAAAAAGACGCGTCAAAGGTCAAGAAACACCGGTCAAAGTTTATCAATGGAGCGGTGAAAAACGGAATCGACAAAGACACCGCCATTGAGATCTTCAAGCATTGGGAAGCTTTTGCGTCTTATGGTTTCAATAAAAGTCATGCCACCAATTATGGGATTGTGGCGGTTAAAACCGCCTATCTGAAATATTACTATTCCGTTGAATTTATGACCGCGCTGCTCTCAGCCTGGAAAAATGACAACGAAAAATGCGCTCAGTACATTGCCGAATGTCGTGAGATGGGTATCGAAGTGCTACCTCCGGACGTCAATAGCAGCGGATACGATTTCACGATTGAAGATCGCCCGAATGGGACTGCGGCAATCAGATTTGGACTGGGAGCGGTAAAAAACGTAGGACAATCGCCTGTAGAAGAAATTATCAAGGGGCGCGATGATGCCCCTGATGGAATGAGCCAGGTCTTTAACAGTCTGAACGACTTTGGGAGAAGGGTGGACCTGAGAAAAGTAGGTAAACGCCCCCTGGAGTGCCTGATCAAGGTAGGGGCATTAGACCAACTGGGTGAACGCGGTTCCATGTTGGCGTCAATTGACCAGATCGTAAATGTTTCCACCAGCCATTTCAGAGCAAAAGAAATGGGTCAAATGGACCTGTTTGGCGGCATGACAATTGAGGAAACCCCTATGCTTATTCTACAAACACAGAACAGGATGAGCAAAAAGGACCAGCTCGATTGGGAAAAAGAACTGTTGGGCATGTATATTTCCGCTCACCCGCTCAACGAATATTTACGACAGGTAGAGAATAAAGTCAGCCACAATTCAAGCACCCTGGTAGAGTCGGAAGAAAGCAGCAAAGTGACTGTTGGGGGCGTGGTTAACCGACTGCGACCGATCCGAACCAAAAAAGACCAGATGATGGCTTTTGTGACCCTTTCGGATGCTTTTGGGGATATGGATTTGGTATTTTTCCCAAAAACCTGGGAACAACACCAACAGATCATCGATGTTGGAAGGGTGTTGTTGGTGGAAGGGAAAGCCCAGCACCGGGATACCAAGACCTCGATTTTGGTCGACAAAGCTTCAGTTGTTGAAACCAGTGCTGACCAGGCGGATAGCGGCG
>CAZYIJ010000124.1:0-5981 GCA_964647425.1 uncultured Anaerolineaceae bacterium | reverse complement strand
AAAGTGTCAGCGATGTCTCCGAACGTTTGTCAACTATGTCCCCGGTCTGTACATCTTCGAATGTAACCCTCGTAGGGAATGGTCTTGCACCATTCCGTTTATCCCGTTGGGTATGGCCTCTATTACCCTTTACGGGTGTACTATTCCTCCTCTTCGAATGTAACCCTCGTAGGGAATGGCCTTGTGCCATTCCGTTCATTATCACACCACGGAAGGGGTCAAGCCCCTTCCCTACGCTAAATAACTTATTTGATCACAAAAAATACTCATCCTCGCCCCACCGATTCACGTTTTCTTCAATATATAACCAATGAGCTTGAAGATCTTTTCCATCTCGAATAATGTGATCATGAAATGATTTCTGCCAAATTCTGGTTATTGATAATTCATTTCTTACTGCTCTATCTGAGAGCGATTTAAATGTTCCAATAAATTCGGAAAGGCTCTTCACTTTACTACTATCTAATTCTTTCTTCATTGTAAGAAAATGGAGATGATTGGGTAAAAGGGAGAAATGAATTAACTCAAACTCAGGAAATCTCTCTGGTAATCTGAAAAAATTTTCCTCAACTAATTCTCCGATTCTGGTTGGAAAGAAAACATTTACACCACCAATTTTCGAAATTTCTCCGAAAATTGGCTTATTCTCAAAACTACAGATAGTAACAAAGTAAGCAGCTTCTTGGGAATAATCAAAACCTTTCATTCGTGGGAGTTTGCGGATTGGTTTCTCCATATATAAATTTTATCAGCAACAGCTTTTTGATAATGTCTTTAGGCTATTCCGCATTGAGGATCACAACATAGGGAATGGGCTTGTGCTATTCCGCTTCTTCGAACACACCGTAGGGAATGGTCTTGCACCATTCCGTTTATCTCCTAAGGAATGGCTGCAATATCCCTGTAAGGGAGTGCCATCCCGCCTCCTCGGCCGTCGTTGGGGTACGCCCCTTCCCCACTCTCGAATCCATTTGGTACAATTCGTTGCTATGAATGATCTTCTTGAACATCTCAACCCACAACAACAACTCGCGGTTGCCGCCCCTCCTGGACCCACAATTGTCCTGGCTGGTCCGGGCTCTGGCAAAACCCGCGTCCTCACGTACCGTATTGCCTACCTGATCAGCGTGTTAAATGTGCCCGCCTACAATATCCTGGCTGTCACTTTTACCAACAAGGCCGCAAAGCAAATGGGTGAACGCGTTTCGCAACTAATTGGTCCTCACGCCGAGGGTATCTGGCTGGGTACTTTTCACGCGATCTGTGGGCGAATTCTTCGCCGGGAAGCAGACCTCCTGCCCGTCAACAAGAATTTCGTGATCTTCGACACCGACGATCAGGAAGCACTCATGAAGCAGATCTTGCGAGACAACAATCTCGATGAGAAGCTTTACAAACCCAGCTCTTTTTTAGCTGCCATTTCTAATGCCAAAAATGACCTGATCAGTCCCGAAAACTATCCGGTCAAAGATTTTCGTGAAGAGCAGGTCAAACGGCTTTATGCTCTCTACCAGCAGCGTTTGGTCCAAAACAATGCCATGGATTTTGATGATATGCTGGTCTATACCAATCAGCTCTTTGAGAGTTTCCCGGTTGTCAGAGATACCTACGCGCATAAATTTGAGCACGTCCTGGTCGATGAATTTCAGGACACCAACTTCTCGCAATACGCCATCCTGCGCAACCTTGCCCGCACGCATAAAAATCTTTATATAGTCGGCGACGAGGACCAGTCAATTTATCGCTGGCGCGGAGCGGACTATCGCAATCTCGACCGATTCAAAAACGATTTCAAGAATGCCGAAGTGATCTTGCTGGAGCAGAACTATCGCTCCACCCAAACCATTCTCGATTGTGCCATGTCAGTGATAGACCAGAACCTCAACCGCACACGCAAAAAACTTTTTACCGAGGCTCAAACGGGTGAAAAAATCCGCCTGATTGTGGCAGAAGACGATCGTGAAGAAGCCTATCTGGTTGTAAGTGACATCCGCGATGCCATTCGCAGCGGTCGAAATCCGAGCGAATTTGCCATCATGTACCGCACCAATGCTCAGAGCCGTGTCTTGGAAGAAGCATTCAGGCGTGAAGGCATCAGTTATCGCCTGGTAGGAGCCCAGCGTTTTTATGGTCGCAAGGAAGTACGCGACATGATCGCTTTCTTGCGTCTGATCTACAACCCGATGGATGAAGTTAGCTTGCGCCGCGTAATCAATCTGCCGCCCCGCGGTATCGGTGACAAGACCCTCCAAAGCCTTGCTGAGTTAGCCAAGAAAAGTGGGCTGAGTATGGGCGAAACCTTGCTTGAACTCACCCGACCAAATCATCCTGACTTGCCAGAACTGGGCAGGGCGGGAGAGAAGTTGGTCCGGTTCGCCCACATGCTGGCAAACTGGCGGCATATTGCCCAGGATAACTCGCTGAGCATTCTCTTTGACCGCGTTATTTCTGATACAGATTACGAGAGATTTATCCGGGATAAAAGCGAGGAAGGGCAGGATCGTTGGGAAAACCTGCTCGAGTTGCGGGCAGTGGTGATGGAATATGAAACCCGCGGCTTGCAGGAATTTTTAGAGGCAATGGCGCTGGTGGCAGACCAGGACACGCTGCCTGACGAACTGGATGCGCCTACCATGCTGACTCTGCATGCTGCCAAGGGTCTCGAATTTGAGCGAGTCTATATCGTCGGGCTGGACGAGATGCTCTTGCCGCACAGCCGTTCTCTCGATGACGAGGAATCCCTGGCGGAAGAAAGGCGTTTGCTTTATGTTGGCATCACCCGTGCCCGCAAAAGACTAACCATCACCCGGGCTATCAGGCGCCGCAGTCCTTATGGCACCTATGAGGACACCATTGCTTCGCGCTTTTTGAAAGACCTCCCTTCGGTCTTGTTAAAGCAAGATATCTATGCTCAACCCCGCCAACGCAACAATAGCTGGGGACGGGAGACATCCCGGTGGGAGACGCCCTCTTGGATGCGAAATGCGCAAGTACCGATGGATAAACCCATCCAAACCCGCTATAAGAGCGGCATGCAAGTCCGCCACGCAACCTATGGTCGCGGTGTGGTCAAAACCAGTAAAGTTGAACAGGGTGATGAAACGGTGGAAGTCTATTTTGAAGGTCATGGTCTCAAAGCTCTGATTGCATCGCTGGCAAAACTGGAAATTTTATAAACGTCTGAACAACAATCTTGACCAAGACTGTGTCGGGCATCGTTTGTAGGGTAGACCCCTGCCCTGGTGAGGGTCCACGGTCTCCCGTTCAGTGAACCTTTAGATCATGTCGGGACGGCATGGAAGCCGTCCCCTACATAGCACGAATCTTTATTTCTGGGTATGACCGATAAGATCCTTCACTTCGTTCAGGATGACAAGAAAAGAGCGGGATTGCTTCGTTGTATCGCTCCTCGCAAAGACGGAATGAGCGAGATTGCTTCGTCGCTTTGCTTCACGCAAAGACGGATAAGGAAGGATTATCGTATCAACTTATCAGACTGACTCGCAATTCTTTCACACCATGGCTTTTCCACTTCCAAAACCGCTATAATTAAACCAGGAGGACGCAATGGAAACGATTTACACCTGGTATGGACACGCCACCCACGGCTTACGAGTAGGAGAACACAAAATCCTGATCGATCCGTATTTCACCGGTAACCCCGCCGCAACCACTACAGCAGAAAAGGTAGAGGCTGACTACATCCTTATCACTCATGGTCATAACGACCACATCGCTGATGCCCCTTCAATTGCAGAGCGAACAAGCGCCTTGTGCATCAGCAATGCCGAAATCAGCACCTGGCTGCGCAATAAAGGTCTCAAAGTCCACGCCCAACACATCGGCGGAGGGCACAAGTATCCCTTTGGCTATCTAAAACTTACTCCGGCAATGCATGGGTCGCGGCTACCCGATGGGAGCGATGGTGGAAATCCAGCCGGCTTCTTATTGACCACTCCTGACAACAAAAAGATTTACATCGCCGGCGACACCGGATTATTCGGGGACATGGCGCTGATCGGTGATGAGGGTTTGGACCTGGCAGTCATCCCCATTGGCGACAATTACACAATGGGTCCAGACGATGCCCTTCGTGCTGTTAAATTGTTGCGACCAAAGTCTGTAATTCCGGTACATTACAACACCTGGGAACTGATCGCGCAGGATCCCAACGCCTGGAAAGCACGCGTAGAAGCGGAAACAGAAACGCAAGTTTTCGTGCTCAAACCCGGAGATACTTTTAGCCTGTAGGAGTAAACATGTTCAAAAAATTAGATAATGAAACCAAAAAAAGAGTGCCACCGGGACAGTACCTGACTGCGCGCTTCCCAGTCTTACACATGGGTCCGGTACCGGCTGTCGATCTGAAAACATGGAAGTTTCGTGTTTGGGGAGAGGTTGAAAAACCATTGACGCTTACCTGGGAAGAATTCAGCGCCCTGCCGCGCACAAAGCTTACCATGGACATCCACTGCGTCACAAAATGGAGCAAGCTGGACACGACCTGGGAAGGTGTAAGTATGAAAACGCTGCGTGAACTGGGGCTGGTTGTGCCGACAGATAAAGCTCGTTACGTGATCCAACATGCGGAATTTGGTTATACGGCAAACCTACCCATCGAAGTAGTAGAGGGTGATAACTTCCTCCTGGCAACTCACTTTGAAGGCGAACCAATTACTCCGGAGCACGGAGCCCCATTGCGCGGCATTTGTGGAGCGATACCCGGAAGGGATGAGCTGACGGATGTCTATTTTTGGAAAGGCGCCAAGTGGTTGCGCGGATTGGAATTCAGTGCTACTGATCAGCCCGGTTTCTGGGAACAAGCCGGCTACCACAATGAGGGCGATGTCTGGTTGGAGCAGAGAATCAGAGGACGTTGATTTTGAGCAGCATGCTTGAGCCCTGACATCAGGCTCTTCAGGTGGCTGATATCACAAAAAAGGCAGAAATTATTCTGCCTTTTTTAGTAACAATGTTATTTCAGAGGGTTATTCAGCTTTGTTTGAGCGCCACATATACACGCCCAAGCCGACTCCAGCCAACAAAATGATCAGACCGACGATCCCTAAAACAGGAACCCGTCTGACTGTGTCGCTGACCACTTCTTCACCTGGTTGGCTTGCCAGTTGAGCGCCAAAATCGATCGTGGCAGATTCGCCAGCGCGCACTTCCAGAGGATAGTTGGTAACGGTTGTGGGATTGAAGTCGTCCGGGATGGCGATCGAAATGTTATAAGTTCCAACCGGTAAATCGACAAAACAGTACGGATCAACAATATCAGGGCTGCCAGCAACCGTCCTACCTGTAAGTGAGACACTCCCGAGTCGATCGTTGACACTCACCTCACCGCCATAAAGGTAGTCCTCGCCTTCCGTGCGCATGCCGTTGCCGTCCATATCGTGAAAGAGCACAACACAAATTTCTGCCAGACCTGGCATTGGTGTCAGGGTCGGTGTGATTTGTCCGGCGGGAATCGTTGCGGTTGCCGTAGGAGGTAAAGGTGTCACTTCGATCAAACCGATCACGATCTCATCACCGCCAAAAACCTCGCATGCTTCGGTCAGTCCATTTAGACGAATAATTTCCGAGATAGGAACACCGGTACGCTCCTGGATTTGAGAACAAAACTCACCCGGCTGAACAATATAGAGGATCCTGCCAGCAGCGTCAGCCGTTGGGGTGTTATAAGGTGTTTGTGCGCTGACAAAATCGCTAGCGTTCAAGGTGGCGATAGCCAACGTTGAGATCAATAAAAAAAGAATTGCAGAAGTTAATAATTTCATTCTCTTGTTCATAGCATACTCCTGGCTGGATTATATCATCAGAGAGATTTCCTAAGCATCATAGGTTTTTCTCCTTGAAGTAAGAGCGCAGATTTACGTCATGACAACCTCTTCCACAACACCCTCATCCCTGCTTCGCGGATCCTCCCCAAAGTGTACAGACCGGGGACATAGTTGACAAACGTTCGGAGACATCGC
>CAZYIJ010000123.1:0-6054 GCA_964647425.1 uncultured Anaerolineaceae bacterium | reverse complement strand
TCAGGTCTTCGATCCAGTCGGTCATGGTCCAGCCGGTAGCTGCACCAGATTCGATACCGATACACCAGGGGGTGTCACCATCAGAGGCGATTTGTTCTGTAAGGGTCATCATTTCTTCCCAGGTGGTGGGGACTGTGTAACCAGCCTCATCAAAAGCCTTCTTGGGATAGAAAACGAAGGATTTACCATTGGCACGCGCCCAGATACCAGCCACGATGGGGCCATCAGGACCTTCCATTGTGCCCAGATCTTGCCAGGCCTGGGTATAGTTGGTCTTGATCCAGTCAGGATCGATCAGGGTATTCATATCGATGGCATAGCCCTTTTCCACGGCGTATCTTAACAAACCTGGTTGTGGGTAGTCAGCGATATCAGGGGCGTCACCACCATCCAAACGGATGTTGATATTGGCTTCAAATTCTTTGGAGCCAGTATATTGAATGTCGATGCCAGTTTGTTCTTCGAAGGCAGCGATGCTGTCATTGAAAACGACCTCATCCTGGTCAGTGAAGGGACCAGCCATGGTGACAACGGTACCTTTGTACATGCCAGCATAAGCGTTGGCAAGTTCCTGTCCTTGTGGGAGGGCAGCCACGGTTTCAGCCGGCTCTTCTTCCACAACAGGTTCTTCAGCGGGGGCAGCCTGGCAGGCGCCAAGCAGCATGGTCGCAATTAGCAGTATGGCTAATGTTGACCAAAGTACATTTTTCTTAAACATTGTTTCTCCTTTGAAAATTTTAATTGTTGACACAACTTACAAACTTGGCAGACTTCTTCTCAGTTCCTCTCCTTGGGCTCCTTCCTATCTCCCGCGAAGATTGGCGGGGGATTAAACGGGTGGAGAGAGTGACCGAGCGAGACTCGGGCAGATCTCCACGCATCAAACGAGTAAGTAAATTGTACGACTCAATGGCAATCTCTTGCCCTGATACCGCTACCGATGTAAGGGTGGGGCTGACAAAAGATGCCAAAGGGATGTCGTCAAAGCCGACGACCGAAACATCGTCGGGAATCGATAATCCGGCTTCACCCAGGGCAGAATAAACGCCCAGGGCTACGTTATCACTGGCTACAAAGACAGCTGTGAACTCCTGCGCTGATTCAAGCAGGGATTTCATCGCTATATAACCACTTTTTATGTCAAAATCCGCTTCGCGCACAAGCGCGGGGTTAAAAACGATGTCAGCCTTCTGAAGAGCAATTTTATAGCCATCCAACCTCTGAGAGGCTGAGGTGTAAGGTAAGGCGGCGTTGGTGATACAGGCAATTTTGGTATGCCCTAGTTCTAACAGGTGATTCACCGCAGTCTCTGCAGCACCCCGGTTATCCACATCTACCGAATGCAAGGATGAACCGGGAATATAGCCCATCAAAACGACCGGAATATCGGCTTCTTCCAGAGCTCTCAGTCCGGGGTCGTCCAGGCGGGGAGTCATCAGGATCATGCCATCGATGTGGTGCGCCCGGGTAAGTTCAAGGTAAGTTTGTAACTGTTGACCCGGCTCCACCCATTCCAGCAGTAAGCCTTGAGAGTTTTGCTTGAGTGCGTCTAAAAGACCACTCAAAATCTGGGGTAAAAAAGGATCAGATGCAACATATTGGGGAGCACGACTGACAATAAGACCGATATTTTTTGTAAGATTGGAGGCAAGGGCACGTGCAGAAGCGTTGGGGTAATAGCCAAGTTGCCTGGCGGCTGCTCGTACTTTTTCGGCAGTTTCGGGGCGAATCGCAAAGCGCTTGTCATCATTCAGCACAAAAGAGACCGTGGTTCGTGACACCCCCGCCAGGTTGGCAACATCCTGACTTGTGATCCTATTGCTCATCCTACCTCTTGATTAACGCGCGTTAATTATATTAACAATAGTATAACAAGTTTGTTAGCCAAAGTCAAGAACAACAACCTTCTTATTTTCACAACAGCTTCCAAATCAGAGGGTGGGGGAGGGATAAATCTAACTTGCTTCTTTTAAAGGTGTAGAAGGCTTGAGGCAAGTGGTATCGGAAGCAGGCTAGATTGCATATGCCCAACGCGTAGGAAGCCTGGAAGCAAAATTCCCAGGCGAAGACACCATTTGTTGAGGACTTTTTTACAACTGAAGAAGTAGATGGGTTCAGTTATGTGGTGCTCGTTTGTTTTCCAGAACCACTTTTAGAGCCTTGCTTTGAATAGAGTATTAAAGGAAAGAGGGAGCATCTGTTCCCACAAAAGACCGTTTTTAGGGTATGATTGTGGTAGTTTTCAAATCTTCTAATTTGTAGAAAAAAGGAGTTCGAATGAAAAAGTTTAGTCTGTTAATGTCCATTCTTCTTGTTACTGTCTTGGTGGTCGCCGCCTGTCAGCCTGCAGAACCTGAGCTTGGAACGGAAGAAAATCCAATCAAATGGGTCTTCGTTCCCTCTGGTGAAATGGAATCTGTTTCCGCAGGTGCCGATGCAGTTGCCGATATGATCTTCGAAGAGACCGGCCTGGTGGTGGAAACCTTCGTAGCCACTGACTACACCGCAGCTATTGAAGCGGAATGTTCCGGGCAAGCCCACATGGGCTCCCTGGCAACCTTCGCCGCTATCACTGCCGCGGATCGCGATTGCGCTTATCCCGCCCTCGTCGCAACACGCTATGGCAGCCCAACCTATACCGGGCAAATCATCGCCCATGTTGACAGTGGCATTACCTCCGTGGCTGATCTAGCCGGTAAAGTATTCTGCGCTACCGACGAAACCAGCACCAGTGGTTGGATCATCCCCAGCATTATGATGCGCGCCGCCGGCGTTGACCCCGAAAATGATGTGGAAGTTATCTTCGCAGGCAGCCATGATGCGGCTGTGCTTGGTGTTTACAATGGTGATTGTGATGCCGGCGCTTCCTATGTGGATGCCCGTACCTCAGTTGAAGATGAATTCGCTGATGTCATGGACGTAGTACTCCAGGTTGAGATTTCCATGGAAATCCCCAACGATGGTGTCCAGTTCGCCAAAGACTTCCCCGAAGAAATCAAAACCAAGCTCGTTGATGCATTGATCAAAATCATCGGGACCGAAGAAGGCAATGCTGCCATGGACGCCGCTTACGAGTGGGACGGCCTGGAAAAACACGACAACAGCTTCTATGATGCTTTCCGCCAGTTGTTAGACGCTGCTGGTGTGACCGCTGAAGATCTCTAAGATTTTCAAGCGATGTAAATAGTTAAAAGAACGGGGGACCAACAGGTCCCCCGTATTAATTTCTGGGGTGAGGGCATATGCTCGAAGTTCGCAATCTAACGAAAATTTATGACGACGGAACGGTGGCACTGCGCAATGTAAGCTTTACAGTGCCAAAAGGTGAATTTCTGGTGGTAATCGGGCTGAGCGGGTCGGGAAAATCGACTCTGCTGCGCTGTATCAACCGCCTGATCGACCCAACCGAAGGGCAGATCCTATGGGATGGCGTGGATATAACCGCTCTCCAGGGGGACGATTTACGACACATGCGCAGAAAAATCGGCATGGTATTTCAGCAGTTCAACCTGGTTAAGCGCTCAACTGTTCTTACCAACGTGATGGCTGGTCGCTTGGGTTATTCGCCAACATGGCGCAGCATCACCGGTAGATTTGATGAAGCCGATAAACAACGCGCCCAGGCTGCTTTGAAGCGCATGGGAATTACTGACCAGGCAAACAAGCGTGCCGATGAACTCAGCGGTGGTCAGCAACAGCGTGTGGGCATTGCCCGGGCTTTGATGCAGGAACCAGAACTGATCCTCGCGGACGAACCGGTTGCCAGCCTTGATCCGGTTTTGGCACATTCGATTCTGCTGCATCTGGAAAACTTGAATAAAGAGGACGGCATCACGATCATCTGCAGCCTGCATTACCTTGACCTTGTCCAGCGCTACGGCACCAGTGTGATTGGCTTGCGTGATGGTAAGGTAGTATATGAAGGCAACAAAAAACAGATCATGCGTATGACCGATGCCGAATTCAAGACCATCTACGGTGAAGAAGCCGAAAGAATGGGTGGCATATCGGGGGATCTCCTTGAAGAAGACCAAATAATGTCAGAAGGTGACGAGGTGACAGAATGAACGGAAAAGATCAAACTGTTGAAGAAAAACCCAGCCTTGTTCCTCCTGTTTTAGCAGCGTTGCTTTCGCTGATTGTACCGGGCTTGGGGCATATGCTGGCGCGCCAATTCCGTAAAGGCTTGGTGCTGCTGCTGGTTTTCGTTACTTCGGCAGGTTTGTGGATTTGGCGCATCAATGAAGCAGCAAGGCGAGAAATCGGTTTTGCTGCCATGTTCAAAAAGGCTATCCAGCTCCAGCCAATCCTTCTCATTATCCTGATCCTGCTTGTTTTACTATATTTTCTGATCGCCTATGACGCTTATAAAACAGCTGCTACAACCAAGCCCAACTCTTTCCTGTTGTGGGTTGTTGTATTGGCAGCTTTCTTTATTTTGGGATGGCAGATCGGTGAAATCAGACCAGCAGTACTGGTTCGCGACGGCAAAAACTCGCTGCCGCTTTTGATGCGCGTGCTGTGGCCGTGGGAAAAAGCCCTCGACTATCCTGAAGAACTGCTGATAGGCAGGGCGGATGTGGTCATTCCCTGTTCTGAAAATGCTGAAGTCCCACCGCGGGAGTTGGAAGAAGGCGATCCTTATGTGATCGTGTCACCAACCTGCGGTGATCTTTCGGAAATTGCTGGCGCGGAAGGAACTAAACTCAGTGTGGTTGGCGGCAACTTTGCTCCCAATGATGAAACTGAGATCTGGTGGGTGGATCAGGTTCGCAACGAGTTCCGCTACCGTTATGGCGGGGAGTATGTCAAAGTCATCACCGACGAAAACGGCGGCTTTGAGCTGGATGTAGTCATTCCTTACCGCGTTATTCCGTCCACTGGCGGCAAGGGGTATGCTGTCTGGCAACTCGAAGCGCGCCAGGTTGCTTCCATTGGAGAACCTGTCTTAAGCGAGGAACTGAAACTCTCGGTCGAAAAGATGATTGAAACCATCTTCCTGGGGATGATGTCTACCTTCTTTGGCGTCATTCTTTCGATTCCCGTCAGTTTTATTGCCTCTCGCAACCTGATGTCTGCCAACTGGTTCACTAAAACCATTTACATGATTGTTCGAACGATCCTGAACATTGTGCGATCGATTGAATCGCTGGTTTGGGCTGTCATTGCCATCATCGCGGTAGGTTTAGGACCATTCGCGGGCATTCTGGCGCTGACCGTGCACTCTATTGCCGCCCTGGGTAAACTGTATTCCGAATCGATCGAGTCGATCGACCATGGACCAGTTGAAGCGATCCAGGCTACCGGCGCGAACTGGCTCCAAACAGTTTGGTACGCGGTCATTCCGCAAATCGTGCCGCCTTTTGTCTCCTTCACCATTTATCGATGGGACATCAACGTACGTATGTCCACCGTTATTGGTATGGTTGGCGGCGGTGGTATCGGTTACCTGCTGATCCAGTGGATCCGCCTGTTGGATTACCGCTCGGCTGGTATTGCCATCTGGTTTATCGCCATCACTGTGGCAATTTTGGATTACGTCAGCTCGGAGATCCGCAACCGCTTTGTGTAGTCTTGCTTTGTAAGTTTTTCTTAGGCCGGGTTCTTTATTTGAACCCGGTTTTTTTTAAGGCGTCATTCTGAGCCTCTTTTGCGAAGAATCTTTCTCTTTTAGTTGAGTTCTCAAGATCCTTCACTTCGTTCAGGATGTCAAACTTTTTTGTAGGCCGGGTTGCGTATTTCAACCCGGCATCTTTTGTACGGGATGCGGAGGGAGACAAGCCCCCTCCGTACAGGGAGACCTGCCATGGTCTCCCTGTGATCGAACCTATAAACCATAGCGGGACGGCATGGCAACCGTCGCCTACATTTTGATAATTCTTTCTTTTTTTAATCCGTCTCTGCGAGATCCTTTGCCATCATACCTTGAGGATAGGTGACCATCCGCTTGGCAAAGGATCGTGGCAGTCTGCCTTTCAAATTTGAGATTGCTTCGTCGCTGCGCTCCTACTCTGTACGCAAGCAGTCGCAAAGACGAACAAAAGCAGTCCTCCT
>CAZYIJ010000122.1:0-6241 GCA_964647425.1 uncultured Anaerolineaceae bacterium | reverse complement strand
CCGCTCTCCAAAAGCGGGGGTTGTGGGTTCAATTCCTACCTGACCTGTTGAGAAAGCCAACGCCGTAAATTTTACGGCGTTGTAACGTCAACCAGGAGTAATGTATGGCACAGAAAGAGAAAAAACCAAATCTTATTCAGAAAACCAAGAATTGGTGGCGTCAGACCATTGGCGAGCTGCGAAAAGTCAGCTGGCCTACCAGGGAAGATGCGCTGGCTTTGACCCGGATCGTATTGATTGTGACCGTGATCATGTCTGCAATTCTTGGCGTATTGGACTTTATCTTCTCCCGCCTGGTTGGTTTTTTGGTTGGTTAGAGTATAGAAACGAGACCAGATCATGACTGATCTTTTAGATAACGATCTGCCAGAATCAGAAGACATGGAAGCGGTTGATAACAACCAAGCCATTGATGATTCTTCAAGTTCTGGCTCAGTAGAAGAAAGCAAACCTGACGATAACCGTCAGTGGTTTGTTATTCACTGCTACTCGGGTTATGAAAACAAGGTGCGCAAAAATCTGGAACAGCGTATCGAGACCATGGCGATGAAAGACAAGATCTTTGATGTCGTGATTCCCACGCAAGAAGAAATCGAAGTCCGCGATGGTAAGCGCCGTACGGTGGAACGCCATGTTTTCCCCGGGTATGTTTTGGTTAACATGATCCTGGAAGAAGATTCGTGGTTCGTGGTAAGAAACACCCCTGGTGTTACTGGTTTTGTGGGCATGGGCGATGATCCGACCCCATTGCGCCCAGAAGAAGTAGCCAGTATTCTGCGCAGGATGGAAAACGAAGCCCCGACCTTTAAAGTCACCTACAAACAGGGTGACCGCGTGCGAATCGTGGATGGTCCTTTCAATGACTTCCGCGGTATCGTCGATGAAATTTATATGGAACGCTCAAAGATTCGCGTAATGGTGAACTTTTTTGGGCGTGAAACCCCTGTGGAACTCGATTTCCTGCAGGTGGAGAAAGCGTAAACCGGAGCGATCCGGAATTTTGTGGGAGGGTTTAGACAACCCGTTAGCACCACCAAGGAGATTTATCTGTGGCAAAGAAAGTAAAAGCAATTGTAAAACTTCAAATCCAGGCTGGTAAGGCGAACCCCGCCCCCCCAATTGGCCCAGCACTGGCACCCCATGGTGTTAACATCATGGCTTTCTGCAAGGACTATAACGCCCGCACATCCAGCCGGATGGGTGAAATTATCCCTGCCGAAATCACTATCTTTCAGGATGGCTCTTTCAAGTTCGAGTTGAAGTCCTCACCTGCCGCTGTTCTGTTGAAGAAAGCTGCTGGCATCGAGAAAGCATCTGCCAACCCCAAGACTGAAAAAGTTGGTAAGGTTACCAGGGCTCAATTGAAAGAAATTGCTGAGATCAAGTTCAAAGATATGAACGCTAATGATATCGAAGCAGCCATGCGCCAACTTGAAGGCACTGCCCGCAATATGGGCATCACCATCGTCGAAAAATAATTCGGAATTAGAAAGTGGGAGGGTTGAGACGCCCGCAGGAACCACAAAGGAGTCTTAATGTCTAAAAAAGGAAAGAATTTCGTTAACGCCAGCAAGCAAGTTGAAGCTGACAAAGTTTATGACCCCCGTGAAGCTTTGGAATTAGTCAAAGAAATGGCATTTGCCAAGTTTGACGAGACGGTTGAAATCCATATCCGAACAAGTTTGGATCCCCGCCAGGCTGATCAGCAGATCCGTGATGTATGTGTTCTACCCAAGGGTTTGGGTAAAACTGTGCGCGTGTTAGTTTTTGCCCAGGGCGAAGCTGCCAACGCAGCTCGTGAGGCTGGAGCTGATTTTGTCGCTGAGACTGATGAAGACATGGCTCGCATCCAGGGCGGTTACACCGATTTTGATGTGGCTGTTGGTACTATGGATATGATGGGCAAGGTTGGTCGTTTGGGTCGTGTTTTGGGTCCCCGCAACCTGATGCCAAACCCCAAAGCTGGCACAGTTGTACAGCCTGGTGATATTGCACAGGCAATCGAATCTGCCAAAGCTGGTCGAGTTGAATTCCGCCTTGATAAAAGTGCAAATATTCACGTGCCGCTTGGTAAGGTCTCTTTCACTGCCGAAGCGCTCTACGAAAACATGGCTGCCTTAACCACTGCCGTTCGCAAAGCCCGCCCAACTGGTGCCAAAGGTTCTTTTGTCAAGAAAATTACCCTGACTTCAACCATGGGACCTGGCGTGAAGGTTGATATCAACTCCGCCATGAATATGGAGACCGAGCAGGTTTAGTATCAAAAGTGTAGGGAACGATCCAAGACCGAGCCCTATAAGAAAAAACTTGACCGGTAAGAATTTGTGATATACTTGCCGGACTGAACAACAGAATAGTGCATAATTGCACACTCTGCTTAAGAAAGCTGGTGCCGTTAACGGCTTAATTTCCCGCCGAGGTGGAGGTTCAACACAGACCTTTATGGTTACTATGAATCTCTTTTCGCGGGTAAAACGGAAAGAGATTTTTATTTGGAAGGAGGTAGAGTACATTGGCATTTTCAAGAGAACAAAAAGAAGTAATTGTCGAGCAATATCGTGAATGGATCGATAAAAGCAAAGCTGTTTACTATCTGACCTACAATAAAATGACCATGCCCGCGATCAACGAAGCGCGCGCTAAGTTGCGTGAATCTGAAAGTGAGATGCACGTAGTCAAAAACAGGCTTTTCACCCATGTTTTGGAAGAAAAGGGTTACAAGTTTGATCCTAAGACCTGGGAAGGCAACAACGTTGTCGTTTTCGCTTTTGAAGACGCACCCGCTGCTGCGAAGGCATTGACTGAGATTACCAAAGGCAATGAAGTTTTTGCTGTCATTGGTGGTTATTTGGACAATGCGTTGCTAAACGCCAATCAGGTAAAGGCATTGGCAGACTTGCCCACCTTGCCGGTTATGCGTTCCATGCTGATGGGCACCATTTTGGCACCCGCCAGCCAGTTAGTCCGTACTTTAGCGGAACCCGCTCGTGGTTTGGCCGCTGTAATTAAAGCAAACTCAGAAAAGCAGACAAGTGCTGCTTGATAGGCTCGTTTCAAGACGAGAAAATAAATTAAAAAATTGAAATATTTATAGGAGAAAAAAATGGCTGATTTAGCAAAAATCGTTGAGGAACTGAGCACACTGTCCGTTTTGGAAGCTGCCGACCTCGTCAAAATGTTGGAAGAAAAATGGGGCGTCTCTGCTGCCGCTCCCGTAGCTGCTGTTGCCGCTGGCCCCGCCGCCGCCGGTGCTGAAGAAGAAGTTGAAGAAAAGACCGAGTTTGATGTTGTCATCAAGAGCGCTGGTCCCAAGAAGATCGAAGTCATCAAGGTCATTCGCCAGCTCACAAGCCTCGGTTTGGTCGATGCCAAGAATATGGCCGAAACCGCTGACGCCAAAGTCCTCGAAGCTGTTGGTAAAGACGTCGCCAATGACGCCGCTGCCAAACTCAAGGAAGCCGGCGCTGAAGTCGTCGTTCTTTAGTTTTTTTGTAGTCCAACCTAAGCCCCCTTCCTGGGGGCTTTTTTTATTCCTTCATGCATTTTTTGTAAGACCTTCATGCCTGATGTGCTAATTCAATAAATAGTAGGCATTGAAAAATGAACACAATCTTCCTATAATTAAAACTGGTGTGACAAACCAAAGATCCGCTCCCGTTTCTTATAAGATTTGAAAGAGGTTTACTATGAAAGTTAGCACCCATGTTTTTCTTATGGTAAGTATCATGGCTTTGCTGATATTATCTTGCCAGGTTATCCCAACCAAACCTACCCCGGATTTTCCTGCTACGATAGAACAGATGGAAATACAAAATCAGATTGCAACTATGCAAATGGAGTCCACCCAACAGGCAGCAACGATAGAAAGCTTGATCACGCAGGTTCCGCCAACAAACACACCAACCCCACCTGCGATTGAGGTCACACAAGAGCCAACCGAAGATTCCGGATATGCTGGTGAGTTTACTGTCATCGAGAAGGATGGCTTTATCTTAAAATTGCCAAGTGAGGTAGCACAGGACATAATGGTATCGAATGTTTTGCCTGATGATCCAGAAGAAGGGTGGCCTGAATTTGTGCTGCCTGCCCGTCGCGTGATCAGCTTTAGCGGGTACAGTATTCAAAATCACTTCCATAAGTCATTGATCTATGTTTATCCCCTTCAGGAGATGATTGATAGCGGTCAGTACGGAGGAACGATGGCAACTATCCTCCAGGTATTACTGGATGACCCCAACTTCGATCTCCACCAGGAAACAAACCTGCCTTTCCTTCCCCCTTTTAATGCCGCACAGGTTTTTCACATTCTGGAAAAAAGGCTCGATTCAGACAATAACAGTGGTATCCGCTTCCTGACACTCTATTCACAAGGGATTGTGGGCGTGGATAATTACAACATTTTATACACCTACCAGGGCATCAGTGCTGATCAACAGTATTATATTGCTGCGATTTTGCCGATTAACAGCACACTACTTTCCTACGAAGAGTTGACATTGGACGAAATGGATACGATTTCTCAGGATTTCACGAATTACATCATCACTATGACCGAATTGATAAGGACGGATAACGGCGAGAGTCTGATTCCAATGCTTGCTGCCTTGGATTTCATGATGATGTCGTTGCTTAGTCAAGACTAAAGCCTAGCGAGCATGTTTTGTATGTCTCTTACGACCGCAAGAAAAAATCTTGCAGGATCGGAGAGATGACCTGTGCTTCAACTGTGTGCGTCTGCCCTTTTAGCAGGCGTGATTCTGCCAGTGGGATGGCATGGGTAAAATCGACCATGATTGGCGGAGAGGTCTTAAAACTCTTTGTCCCTGCCATCATAAGGACGGGTTGGGTCAGGTCTTGTGCACGACTTTTTAGAAAAAACCTGGTCGCGGCTTGAATTTTCGCTTCGTAGGTGATTGTGAGGGCCATATCAATGATGGTTTGCCCGTGTTCTGATGCAAGCGTGTCATTAATCAGCTGATGGTCCATACCCACAAAACGCATGAAACGGGTCACAACGGCAAGGTTTTCACCTCTGGCGAATTAGCTGTCGGGTGGCAGCCCTTTCAAACCAGCCTTCGCTCAATGGCGGCTCATAGGCAGCAACTTTGAGAACCTTTTCGGAAAATTCTGCCGCACTAAACAGCGCCAGAGCTGCACCGGATGAATGACCATAGAGGAAGGCTTTTCCTCCGTTGCTGTCGATCAGAGCTTCAAGATCTTCAAGTTCTTTATAGACCGTATAAGGAGGGGTATCGCCGCTTTGACCGCGTCCGCGTCGATCGTAAGTTAGAACGGTGAATTTACTCTCAAGAAATTGAACCATTTCGCCTGGCACGCCGAAATTGTGAGTGTTGAGCGCACCAGTAACGATGATGAGCAAGGGTCCCTTGCCAGTGGTTTCGTAAGCGATGGGGGTGTTATCTGCCGAGTTAATGATTTTCATTGTTTAATTTTTAATCGAATCGTCCCCGGAAACGAGGGTCTTGTAGAGGATAGACAAGTCGTCATTGATAGAAAGCAAAAAGGCTGAGCCTGGAAGCGTGACTCAGCCTTTTTGCTGTTCATTCGATATCTACTGGTCTAATTGTCGGATGACCAGCACAACTTTGCCTTGTATTTCAACGATGCTGGGATCGTTGATAATAATTGGGCGCATGGAGGGATTGGCGGGCTGCAGACGCACTCGGCCGTTTTCCTGATAGAAATATTTAAGTGTTGTCTCATCGCGATCGTTTAGCCAGATGGCTACCATCTCGCCATTGCTAGCCTGGTTTGTGCGTCGCATTACAACAATGTCACCATTGTTGACCATGGCATCAATCATGGAATCGCCCTGCACCCGAAGAGCATACAGATCGCTCAAATTCTCACCCTGGGGAAGCAGGCTGCGGGCAATATCCACACCAGAATCAGGATCATAATAACTGAAATCAGATGCAGGGACGGGCATGGGCTCGCCGGCGATAATGTTGCCGACCAGAGGAATGGAAACAAGCTGTTCCACCAGGTTGGACACCATGGTTTTATAGTTCTGCATCATCTTACCCGTGCTGTCTTTGATCAGGTTGATACCACGCGAAACGTTACTTTTACGCTCAATGTAGCCCATCTCCTCCAGTTGATTCAGGTAATAATTTACAACTGAGGTGGAACTGATTTGAGTTTCCTGACCGATTTCCCGGATAGAGGGCGGATAACCCTTGTCTTCCTGCCATTCACGTATGCATGACAGTATTTTTTT
>CAZYIJ010000121.1:0-6289 GCA_964647425.1 uncultured Anaerolineaceae bacterium | reverse complement strand
ATTACCGCGAGTTGATCTACTTCCTCACCTGGCGAGATATCAAGGTGCGCTACAAGCAAGCCGCCCTGGGTATCGCCTGGGCGATCCTGCAGCCGGTTTTGACTACCGCGATCACCTCGGTCGTATTTGGCTACCTGCTCAAAGTTGATAGCGGCAACCTGCCATACCCGGTTTTTACCCTGGCAGCACTGCTCCCCTGGCATTTATTCCAACTATCACTGCAGAAGAGCAGCATCAGCCTGGTGGGCAACGCCAACCTGATCACCAAGATCTATTTCCCCCGTGTGATCATCCCGCTTTCCTCGGTCTTAGCCGTTTTGGTCGATTTCGGGATTTCTTTGATCATCTTGTTCGCGGCCATGGCAATTTACAAGGTCCCCCTGACCTGGACAGCACTTTGGCTGATTCCGCTTACCCTGCTGACTGTTCTGGCTGCCCTGGCAGTCGGTTTATGGCTCTCTGCTCTCAATGTTCAATATCGTGACATTCAGCAAATGGTGCCCTTTTTGCTGCAGATCTGGATGTATGCCACCCCGATTGTCTACGCGATCACGATCATCCCCGAAGGGACGATCCGTTACATCTACAGTCTCAACCCGATGGTTGGGGTGGTGCAGGGCTTCCGCTGGGCACTTTTTGGCGGCACGCCGCCTGATATGACCCTTTTGTTCTCTTCCGTTGCGGTGATTGTGCTGCTTATTAGCGGGCTGTTCTTCTTCCGCCGCATGGAAAAAACCTTCGCGGATGTGGTGTAGCATGGAAAAAGACACATCCATCATTGTTCGCGGTATCGGCAAACGTTATACTATCGGAGCCTTCCAGGAGCGTCAAGACACGCTGCGCGATCTCATCGTCAGCCAGACCCAAAAACTGGGCAATCTTTTTTGCAAGGGTAACTACAAGAGTAAGAAGGACGAGATCTGGGCTTTGCGGGACGTTAGTTTTGATGTTAAGCAAGGTCAGGCGCTGGGCATTATCGGTCGCAATGGGGCTGGGAAGAGCACCTTGCTCAAAATTCTCTCCCGCGTCACCGACCCAACCGAAGGCTATGGCGAGTTGCGCGGCAGAGTTGGCTCTCTGCTCGAAGTCGGCACTGGCTTTCACCCCGAACTGACCGGGCGAGAAAATATCTTTCTCAATGGTGCCATTCTTGGTATGCAAAAACGGGAAATCGAAGCCCGTTTCGATGAAATTGTAGATTTCTCAGAAGTGGAAAAGTTTATCGACACACCAGTCAAGCGCTATTCCTCCGGCATGTACCTGCGCCTGGCTTTTGCTGTGGCAGCACATCTTGAACCTGAAATTTTGGTTGTGGATGAGGTTTTGGCAGTCGGCGATGCCGATTTCCAGCGTAAGTGCCTCGGCAAGATGGGTGATGTTGCTGATTCGGGTCGTACCGTGTTGTTCGTCAGCCACAATATGTCAGCCATTTCACGCCTGACTCAGGAGTCAATCGTGCTGGATAAGGGTAACGTACTCTTGCGCGCGCCGTCATCAGAAGCAGTGGATTTCTATCTTAACCGCGGGCTTTCCAAATTAGGAGAGCGCTATTGGGAGGAGGACGAAGTCCCTCCCTCAAGCGCGCCCTTCAAGCCGCTGGCTATCCGAATCCTTGATAAGGATGGACAGGTATCCGATTCTGTGCGTTCGGTCGACCCGGTCACGGTTGAGATCGATTATGAGCTTACTGAAGACATCACCGGCTTGCGCGTAGGTTATTATTTGTTTACCACCCGCGGCGAACCAGTTTTTACCAGTTTTGACACCGATTCCGAAGAGCTCTTCCGTGAATATACTTACCGACCTAAAGGCGTCTATGCCAGTCACTGCGTTATCCCAGCCCAAACCCTGAACGAAGGGCGTTTTGTGCTCGGAGTGAATGCCAGTTCCTATCGGATCAAACGCTATTTCCAGGATGATCAGGCCCTAAGTTTCTCGGTGGATGCCAGTGGTGCCGCCGGTACCCAGTGGCCCGAACCCCGTCCAGGAGCGGTAAGACCCGCCCTGGAATGGAAGATCGAAGAACGAGGTCAGGCATGAGCGAGAAAATAAAAGACCTCCTTGGCAAAATCCCGCTGACTGTAGAAAGTCACTGGGCTCTGCGCGGCAGGAATAAGCCCTGGAGCGCCCATTACGAGTTGGAAAACTTAAAAGAAGTGCTCCCAAAAGCAGTTGACGATGTTCTAAAGTATCAACGTAAAGTGGAACACCCGCGGAAAATTTGCGTTTTTTCCACCCTGCATTACTGGATTGAGCAATCGATGCTGGTTGCGCTGGGGCTGGCAGGGCAAGCTCACCAAGTGGTGTTTGCCTGGCTGCCTTATGCTGAGTGGGATCAGGAAATCAACCTTTTCGATTTGCGCCGGCAGGACCTTTACACCCAGAAAGTGCTCAAACCTGCTTCCCAGGTAATGCGCATAGATAGTTTGCTGAGCGCGAGCTTATCAACAGATAAAAAACCGTCATTGAAGCCTGAATTACAGAAAATTGTTGATCAGGTTTCGGATTACGATACCCAATATACGCTCCAAATCGAAGAAACCGACCTCTCCAGCCCGCTATATCGCCTGCGTCGACTGCGCAATGCTCAGGCGGCTCAGGCCATCTTTGATTGGCTGCAGGCAGAAAAACCTGATTTACTGGTCATTCCTAATGGAACCATCCTTGAAATGGGTGTCGCTTACCAGGTAGCTGGTTTACTCGGTATCGAAACCGTGACCTTTGAATTTGCTGACCAGCAGGAACGTATCTGGCTGGCACAAAATGACGAAATCATGCAGCATCACACTGCAGATCTTTGGGATGGTCTGGGTGGGCAACCCTTACCAGAAAAAGCCCGCCAGGCTCTAATGGATTTGTTTGGGGCTCGAAAAAATGCAAATCTCTGGGGCAATTTTGCCCGCCAATGGCAGCAAAATCCGGTGCAAGGCGGCGCTAGCGTCCGTGAAAGCTTGAATTTGGACGCGCGACCGCTCGCGCTATTGGCAACCAACGTCTTAGGCGACAGTCTCACGCTCGGCAGGCAGCGCATCACGCAGACCATGGCAGAAATGATCGTTAAGACCATCGGCTACTTCGTTCACCATCCGGAAATTCAACTGGTGGTGCGGGTGCATCCTGGTGAACTGAAAACACACGGTACTTCGATGATCGACGTAATAAACCAGGCATACCCGGAACTTCCGGAGAATATTCACATCATCCGCCCGGAGGATAAAACCAACACCTACGACCTGATGGAAATCGCTGATTTTGGTCTGGTTTATACGACAACGGTTGGAATGGAGATGGCGATGTCTGGTTTACCGGTTATCGTGACCGGCAAGACCCATTACGCCGGCAAGGGCTTTACGCTCGACCCACAAACCTGGCAGGAATATGAGCAACAGCTTGAGCAGGTCAGCCAGAACCCGGCTGCTGCCAGGCTGACCCCGGAACAGGTGGAAAAAGCCTGGCTTTATGCTTACCTGTTTTTCTTTGAATTTTCGCTGCCTTTCCCCTGGCACATCCTCTGGTTAACTGACGATTTTTCGAATCGACCGATGAGTTATGTGCTCTCTGATGAGGGGCAGCAGCAATACAGGCAGACCTTCGCCTATTTGGCGGGAGAAAAACTTGATTGGCCAGCCCGGGGGCTTGCCCGGCTGGATGCATTACCAATAAAAGAGGAGAATCCTTCATGAGTCCGGATTCGATCAAACACGAAATCGGTCAGTTTTACAACGAAGTCGGTTGGCAAATGGAAGCCGATGGCGTCTACCAAAACGCCCGTTATGAAGACCTGCGGCCCGTCTCGGCAGACTACATTCACAAATGCCATATGCGTGTCAAACGCCACCTGGCACCTAGCGGAAAATACCTGCTGGATGGCGGTTCTGGTCCGGTGCAGTATGATGAATATCTGACTTATTCAGAAGGTTACCAGTACCGCGTCTGCATGGATCTTTCGTTGGTGGCACTGCAGGAAGCACGCAAACGTCTGGGCGATAAAGGCATTTATATCAATGCAGACATTGCCAACCTGCCTTTTGCCACAGATGTTTTCGACGGCATCGTTTCACTTCATACCATCCACCATGTGCCGATTGAAGAAAAAGTGGAAGTCTATAAAGGACTGTCGCGTTGTTTGAAGCCTGGGCGCACCATGGTCACAGTAGATGGCTGGGCAGAGGTGCCGTTAGCTAAGACAATGAACTTCTTTATGCGCATAGCAAATAAATTGCGGCACTGGACAGGAAAAGAAGCTTCTCCCATGCCAAATGGCACATCCGCAAGCCAGGCAAACAAAGTCGAAAAACAGTCAGCTCAGGAACCTGTGGGCACCTTCGTGCTGAAAACCTCGGCGAAATGGTTTCACAGCGTCATGAAAGGCGTCCTGCCCTACGAAATTCGGGTTTGGCGCAGTGTTTCAGTAAAATTCCTTCGTTCTGTCATCCAGCCGGAATGGGCAGGACGGTTTTGGTTAAAGGTTTTGTGCCGGCTGGAAGAGTGGTTCCCCCACTATTTTGGTGAGCAGGGGCAATATCCCCTCATTGTTATTACAAAAGATGAGCGCGCTTCGCGCTAAGGAGCAAGTATGGATTGGTCAAACAAAGTTGTTTTAGTTACTGGTGGAACAGGATCTTTTGGTAAGAAGTTCATCCGCATTTTGCTGGATGAATACAACCCTGCCAAAGTGATCGTCTACAGCCGGGATGAACTTAAGCAGCACGACATGCGCGAAATTGGCGGTTTCAACGACCCCCGCATCCGCTATTTTATCGGCGATGTACGTGATAAAGAGCGCCTCAGCCGCGCCATGTATGGTGTCAACATCGTTGTGCACTCCGCCGCGCTCAAACAGGTGCCGGCTTGTGAATACAACCCCATGGAAGCGATCAAGACCAACATTCTTGGCTCTGCCAATGTTATCGACGCTGCCATTGAAAATGGAGTTGAAAAAGTACTGGCACTCTCCACTGATAAAGCGGTCAATCCCATCAATCTCTACGGTGCCACCAAACTGGCAGCTGAGAAATTGATGGTGCAGAGCAACGCTTATGCCGGCGGACGCAAGACACGCATCTCTTGCACGCGTTACGGCAACGTGGTCGGTTCGCGCGGCTCCGTTGTCCCACTCTTTATCAAGCAGCGTCCTACCGGCGTTGTGACGATTACCGACGACCGGATGACCCGCTTTTGGATGTCGCTGGAACAAGGTGTTCGCTTTGTGATCAACGCCATTGAGCAAATGCAGGGCGGCGAAGTCTTCGTTCCCAAGATACCCAGCATGAAAATGACCGACCTGGCAAAAGCCATGGCTCCTGAGGCGGAGATCAAGATCATCGGCATTCGCCCCGGTGAAAAACTGCACGAAAGCCTGATCTCCGAAGACGAAGCCCGCAACACACTGGAATTGCCTGATATGTACGTGGTGCAGCCCTCAGGTGCTGAACTCTGGTTTGGGCACGCCTGGAAAGAAAAGGGTGTTCCTGTGCCGGAAGGTTTTGTGTACAACAGCGGGACAAACAGTCAGTGGTTGGACGTGGACGGCATTATGGCGATTATCAAACCGATTGAAGAAGAATTGGAAAAGGCTAAAAAATAAAATGACACGCTTGTTGATCACGGGTGTGAGCGGTTTGCTGGGCATCAACCTGGCATTGGAAGCCATCCAAAAAGGCTTTGATGTAGTGGGCTGGACTAACAGCCATCCCCTGAAAAACACACCATTCCAACAAGAGATTGTCGCTTTGGAAAATCTTGAAAGCTTGCCGGCAGCCCTGCGAAACGCCTGCCCGGATGCGGTCATTCACTGTGCTGCCATCGCCAACCTTGATGTGGCAGAGCAAAACCCAGAGCTTACCGATCTGGTCAACGCCCAGGCGCCAGGTATTCTGGCAAAGGCAACCAAAAATATGGGTATTCCCTTCGTGCAGATTTCGACCGATGCCGTTTTTGACGGCAGCAGGGGCAATTACAGCGAAGAAGACTTGCCAAACCCACGTAACACCTACGCGAAATCAAAACTCGCTGGTGAAGAGGCTGTTCGCCAGGCTTACGCCGAGGCATTGATCGCACGGGTCGTATTTTATGGCTGGTCAATCAACGGTAAGCGTAGTTTGGCTGAGTTCTTTTTCAATAACCTGAGCCAAGGCAAGCGCGTCAAGGGTTTCACCGATTCGATCTTCAGCCCCTTGTATGTGCTTGACCTGGCAGACCTGCTCTTGGAAGCCCTCTCAAAAAACCTGACCGGCACCTACCATTTCTTTTCCAGGGAAAGTTTGAGTAAATACGACCTTGGTGTCGC
>CAZYIJ010000120.1:0-6423 GCA_964647425.1 uncultured Anaerolineaceae bacterium | reverse complement strand
CGGCTGAATTCACGCGCTAGCTGAACGTCACCCAGCATAACCGGTGTGATGGGGGTCTGGGTGTGGCCTGTGTCAAAGCCAAGTTTGCGCATTTCTTCCTGGAAGAAGCGCGCGTTTGACCAAAGGCGGTCCACCAATTCGGTTGATTCCTCCAGCAGGTCTACTGAAGCTAAACAGGCAGCCACGTCCGGAACCGTAACAGCAGATGAAAATAAGAAGGGACGCCCGCGTTGACGCAGCCATTCGATGATTTTTGCGTTCCCAGCTACTACACCGCCGACAACTCCAAATGCCTTGCTGAAGGTGCCGACCTCAACATCAACCTGACCATGCAGTTTGAAGTGATCCACAATACCGCGTCCACCTTCACCCAAAACGCCTTCGCCGTGGGCGTCATCGACCATGGTCATCAGGTTGTATTTTTTTGAAACCTCAACCAGTTTATCCAGCGGAGCATAATCACCATCCATCGAGAAAACACCATCAGTGATCATCAAACCGCGTCGGTAAGTTCCCTCAGCTTCCTTGATCACTCGCTCAAAGTCTTCCACATCGGCATGCTTAAACCGATGGATCTTAGCCCCCGAGAGCCGCGAACCATCGATAATCGAAGCGTGGTTCAATTCGTCAGAGAAAATCGCATCTTCCTTGCCAACCAGGGCCGGAATGGTAGCACCATTAGCGGTGAATCCAGATTGAAATGTGATTGCATCTTCCACCCGCTTGAAAGCCGCCATCCGCTTTTCCAACTCCACATGCAGGCTCAAAGTCCCGGCAATGGAACGCACTGCACCAGGTCCAACCCCAAATTTTTGCATTGCTTCGCTGGCTGCTTGAACCAAACGGGGGTGATTTGCCAATCCAAGGTAATTGTTGGCGCAAAAATTGAGTACTCGTTTCCCGTTAATGATCACAGAAGCGCCCTGGGGAGAATCCATCGTGGGGATATTGTTATAGAATCCGGTTTCCTTCAGGGAATTTAATTCTTCATCGATCCAGGCTAATTTGTCTGTCATAATCTCCTCTTTTTTGATCTGGTTAGCTTCTGAGTAGATTATACTATTTCGTTTTCAGAAAAAGCTGTAGTTTGCTATCTTCTTTTTCTGTTGATGTATAATCTCATCGGGTGATAACCGAAATTTAGGAGAGAAAGATGTTAATAATTACTGCAAGAGACTACGATGAAATGAGCCAGAAAGCAGCTCGTTATATTGCCGCTGAGATTTTGCTCAAACCCGACTGTCTTTTAGGTTTGGCAACCGGTTCAACCCCCATCGGCACCTATCAGGAACTTATTAGAATCCACCAGCAAGAAGGTCTTAGTTTTCAAAAGGTGCGCACAGTCAACCTGGATGAGTATTATGGTCTGCCAGCATCCCACGAGCAAAGTTACCACTACTTTATGCAAGAAACCCTGTTCAATCATATTGATATCTGCTCAGACAACACCTATGTTCCCGACGGTCTTACCGAGGACCCCCAGGCTTATGGCAGACAGTACGATGAATTAATTGTTTCCTTGGGTGGCATCGACTTGCAATTACTCGGCATAGGTAGTAATGGACACATTGCCTTTAATGAACCCGGAAGCTATTTCACAGCACAGACCCGCCTTGTTGATTTGAATCCAAACACAATTGAAGACAATTCCCGCTTCTTTGAGTCAAAGGATGACGTCCCCAGACAGGCAATCTCAATGGGCATGAAATCAATCCTTGATTCGAAGCGAATCGTAATCCTTGCAAGTGGTGCAGGTAAAGCCCAGGCAATAAAAGATATGCTTGAGGGTCCGGTCGACCCCATGCTCCCAGCCTCGATCCTTCAGTTACATTCAAATGTGACCCTGATTGCAGATAAAGCCGCCCTTGCGTTAGTTCAACCTGATTAACGAGCAATTTCTACAACTAAAAAAACCAGAGTAAAAAACTCCGGTTTTTGTTCTCTGATAAATCGCATAAATCATTTTATTCGTAGTAGCTGCTAATAGCGACAGCCCCCTGACCAGCATGCGCGCCAAGCACTGGTCCCGTGCTGGTTACGATCATTTCAACTGGCTCCAACTCCTGCTGGATACGCTCCTTCAATAACATTGCTTCGTTCAAGGCGTCTCCGTGCATTACAGCTGCATGCAGTTTCAGCCCCTCACCAACTTTTTGTTTGAAGTGATTAAACACCTTATCCAGCATAGACTTCTTAGTGCGAGCCAGCCCAACCGGTTCAATTTTCCCGCTCTCCGCGTTCACAGCAACCAGGGGATGCACCGCGATCACTACGTTGCCAATCAATTTAAAGGCGGGTCCCAGTCTGCCTGATCGCGCAAGATTGGCAAGGGATGGCAAACCCACAGAAAAGATCACTTTTTGTCGAACAGCTTCGATTGCATCCAGCGCTTGCCGCACCGATGCTCCCAGGTGCACTGTCCGGGCAGCCGCCAGCACTTGCCAACCCTGCTCCGTGGAAATGGCACGGGTGTCAACTACATGCACCGGCACTTTGCAATTCCTCGCGGCACTGTTGGCAGATCCAAAAGTGCCACTTAGCTTGCTGCTTACTGTGAGACAGACAATTTCCTCCGCGCCTTGGGCTATTGCGTCATCATATGCTTGCCGGAATTCACCGGCACTGGGTTGAGATGAGGTTGGTATGGCAGTGGTGGTTGGCAGACGGCGGTAGAACTCCTCAGCTGTCATTGTGACGCTGTCGAGGTAATCTTCTCCATCCCAAATGATGTGGGTAGGCACTTTGATGATGTCATACTCTTGCGTAAGGTCTTCAGGGATATCACAGGCGCTATCAGTAACGATCTTGATCATTTTCCACTCCTGTTCCAATTAGCAGAGAAATATTAGAACCTACTAAAATCTTATCTCAAAAAGGCGGAAATGGATACGGTTGGTTATATTTTCTTGAAAATAAGAACCTTACCGAATAGCTCGGTAAATTGACCCTAACCCCCAACCTTCTTGACTACTCCCCACCTGCTGCCTGGCACTGGTTCGAGCCGCTTGAACCCCGCCCTGGCAAAAAAGCTGGCAAACCCGATCTCTCCCAGATCATATCGCTCTGGCAATGCTGGTCGGGGTTGGGTGATGTCGTCCAGTGGCAGTGCTTCCACCTTGCTTGCGCCTGCCCTCCAGGCTTCATTGACAGCTCTGCGCAGCAAGGCTAAGAACAAAGAAGAATAATCAGCCCGCTTCCGGAATGAAATCTGGCGGATATCCCATTTTTGATTGCCCAGCTCCCCGTCTTTCTCCTCGGGTGTAAAGGCAAGTTCACAAGCCCCAATCACCCGCTGCTCTTCTAATAAAATAACCCCTGAACGCAAACCTGCGTCTTGAAAATCTTTCAGGCTCACTTCTTGCGGGTCCTCAAAGTTTTCCAATATCTCTAAAATAGCAGCCTGCAATTCTGAGGTCATGTTTTCTTTCGAATTTTTGTCAAGGATGTTAGTGAATGCCAGGTAATCTGCCGTGCTCCTGGGTACGCGCACACTGAAGCGCTCTGAAAGCCTACGCATCCCGGGTTCAATACCGTCGTAGAGGTCAGTGGCATATTCTTGATATTCTGCAGGCAGCTCTAACTTGAAAAGATTGCAAATATAGGTCACATCCTGGTAATCCTGGTGGTCAAAATCATAGCCAAGATGAAAATCAATCAGCCATTCCGGTTGGATGCAGCCCACGTTCATGCCTGCAATTCGCCCCTGCCCGGTTAATGAATCGCCGGGGTATTCTACGCCGCCTACAATCTGCCCCTTGTTGTTTCGTTGGTAGCTGTGCAGGTCAATTCTATGACCGGCGCCGTTCTCCAGGACGAAGTTGTGCAGCCACTCGTCCCCACTGGGTAAATATTGATAATCCATACGCCTAAGGATGTTGAGCAAACGCGGCAGGTATTGTTGGTTGATCGCCAGGTCCAGGTCAGAATGTTCCCTGGTTTGCCAGCCCAATAGCGCATCCACTGCCCAGCCGCCATCCACCACCACTGGTATGCCGGCGATTTCGACTAACTGCAGCAAACGAGCAACTTCCTCGTCGTCCATAATCGGCGTTTCGCAGGGGTAGGTGCGTGTTGGGAAATCAGCCAGCAGCTCTGCCAGCTCCGGGTCGGATGGTCGCAATGGAGTTAATTTGTTCATCCAGCCTCCTCGCTTGATTGAGTGGAATAAGTTTGCCCGACTATTGGCTCAAGTTTTCCCGCGTTCAATGCCAGAATCAGCGAAATAACACAAAGGATCGCTCCCAGCAGGTAGAGTTCGCGGTTTCCGTAGCGATCGTAAATAAATCCGCTCAAAGCGTTGCTGATCATATAGCCCACCCCAAACATCGTCACACCGATCAGAGCGTTTGCTGTGCTGGTGACTTGCTTGGGCAGGATCAGATTGACCAGGGTAATGGAACTAACCAGGCGAAAGGTAAAACTAGCTGAAGTCAGCACGCTGGTCACAAAAACAGTCCCCGCAGACGGGAAAAACCAAACCACCAGTCGTCTGACCAGGTCAAATAGAAAAATGATCATAATGATCTGTTTGATCCCAACTTTGTGGATCACCTTATCAGCATAGATCATAAAAGGCACTTCCCCGAAAGCGCTAAGACTGCTGGCAAGCCCGATTAATCCTGCTTCCAAACCGAGATTTTGCATATAGATTGGTTCAAAGGCGCGCAGCCCATCCTGCGTTGGATCTGAGATTGACAAAGCCAACGCCATAAACCATAAAAAACGATGAGAGACGATCAATTTCAGCACGGCTGAAAGACTGAGGTTCTCCTGTTTTGTCTCACCGATCCTCTCAAAAACAGACTCAGGCATCAGCAGCAGAATCACAACACTGAATGCAATCATGACCAGGAACAGCAAGGTGTTGTAGGTGAATCCATAGGTCTGATAAATCCAACCAGAAATTAAGGTTGATGTGGCGTAGCCGATCGATCCCCACAATCGAAGCGAGCCGAAACTCAAACCACCCTGCTCCGTTGAGTTTGATGCAACTGAAAAGGATAAGTTTTCTGAGGTGGAGAAAAAAGGACCGGACACAGCTCGCTGAATCATCCAGAGCAGCAGCACTGGCACAAACGCTTTGATCCACGCGATTGACCCTAACGAAATTGCCATCATTAAAAGCGATGCAATCAATACGGAGCGTTTGTTAGCTGCCCGGTCAAACACCAACCCATACCTGGGAGCGATCAGAATCACCGCAGCCGATCCCACGATCATGATCGTGCTGATCTGGATCCCATTGAAGCCGATGTGGTCGTAGTGCAGCGACATGTAGGTTATCAATGCCCCTAACGCGCTGAAAATCAAAAAAAAGTACATGCGAAAGAGCGTTTTGACGGAGCGATCAGGCTTGGATGGTGGCATAATATTCATTGGGTACAAAGATTTTGTTGATTATATCATTTTCACCTGTCACGTTTCATTTCTGGATAAAACAAGCGCTTAACGGTATACTTAACCAATACAAAAAGCAATTATTCCCGGAGGATCAATGAAAGCCGTCGTCCAACAACAGCAACTCGCCCACGGTGTCAGCACCGTCTCGCGCGCGGTTACTTCCCGAAGCACCCTCGCTGTCCTATCCAACATCTTGATCAAAACCGACGATGGTCGTTTGCGACTTTCTGCCACCAACCTTGAGCTGGGTATCAGCGCCTGGATTGGTGCCAAAGTTGAGCAAGAGGGCGGACTGACTGTTCCCGCCAGGACTTTTGTTGACATGGTCAGCAACCTGCCTAACGAAGATGTCACTCTCACCGTAGACGAGCATACTCAGAGCCTGAATGTCAAATGCGGCACGCTCAACACCGACATCAAAGGCATCAGCGCCGAAGAGTTCCCGCCCATGCCCACCCCTAATCTGGATGAAGCCCTTTCACTCAATATCCAGAACTTCAAAGACCAGATCCAGCAGGTTGTTTTTGCCGCATCCACTGACGATGCCCGTCCAAACCTTACCGGCGTGCACATGACTTTCAATGGTTTTACGCTCGAAATGGCAGCCACCGATGGTTATCGCATCTCCATCGCCAAGTCCGAGATGGCGCAAAAAGTACCTCAGAACTTTGAAGCCCTGGTTCCCGCCCGCGCTCTGGCTGAGCTGAGCCGGATTGCCACTGACGGTGATGAGACAGTTCTGATGTCTTTCCCGCAGGGTCGCGGTCAGGTCATCTTCCAGATGAAAAACGCCCAGTTGGTCTCCCAGTTGATTGAGGGCAGTTTCCCCAACTACAGCGCCATCGTCCCACCTACGTTCAAAACACGCACCGTCCTTTCTACCGCGCAGTTGCTCAAAGCCTGCAAACAGACTGAGATTATCGCGCGTGAGGGAAGCTACATCGCCAAACTCGACATTCAGCCCGAAGTTGAAGGCGAAAATGCCTCCTTGCTCGAAATTTCTGCCCGCTCCGAGCAAACTGG
>CAZYIJ010000119.1:6123-6452 GCA_964647425.1 uncultured Anaerolineaceae bacterium | reverse complement strand
AAGTGTCAGCGATGTCTCCGAACGTTTGTCAACTATGTCCCCGGTCTGTACAGTACGGTGGGGCTTTAGTCCCACCGCGAAATCCGGATAACGAAAAAATAGGGAATAGCGCAAGACCATTCCCTACGAATACGCAGCATAAGTCGAATAGCCTAGTGTGACCGTAAAAGCTTACTTATTCTTCTCGAAATTCTTCAGCCTGAGGCTGTTGGTGACCACAAAAATACTGCTCAAGGACATCGCGCCTGCCGCAAACATTGGGTGAAGCAGCCCTGCTGCAGCCACTGGGATCAGGATGACGTTGTAAATAAACGCCCAGAACAGATTTT
>CAZYIJ010000119.1:0-6113 GCA_964647425.1 uncultured Anaerolineaceae bacterium | reverse complement strand
GTCGCCGCTAATGACTACTACGGACGCGGACGCGATGGCTACGTCGGTCCCAGTGCCGATGGCGATGCCGCTGTCGGCTTGGGTGAGGGCAGGGGCGTCGTTGATGCCGTCTCCAACCATCGCGACTTTGTTTCCCTTCTCTTGCTCCTGCTTGATGATGCCGGTTTTATCCCCTGGCAAAAGATCAGCGTAAATCTTGCTTATGCCAGCTTGGCTGGCAATTGCTTCAGCCGTGATGCGGTTATCGCCGGTGAGCATTCCGGTGGTCAATCCTGCTTCTTGCAGTTCTTTCACAGCTTGTTTCGCTGTTGGTTTTAGGGAATCGCTAATGCCAAACAAGCCTTCAATTGCACCATCAATGGTAATCAGCACCACAGTTTTTGCTTCTGCTTCCAGTGCCGTCATTTTTTGTGAAATTTCAGCTGGGATTTCCACTTTTTGAGAAGCGATAAAGCGGCTATTGCCTACTAGAATGGTTTTGTCGTCGATCGTTGCGCGAATACCCTTGCCCGGATAGTTTCTGAATGCCGTCAGGGTGCGCAGATCAAGGTTTCGCAAGGTAGCTTCGGCGACAATTGCGTCCGCCAGAGGGTGCTCACTGCCGCTTTCAGCTGAGGCAGCCAGGTTCAACAACTCTTCCTCGCTGTAATTATCAGAAAGTGATTGGATGTCGGTTAGCTGCGGTCTGCCGACTGTCAGGGTACCGGTTTTATCGAACAAAATCATGTTCGCTCCACCGGTGGCTTCCAGACTTTCGCCGGATTTGAACAGAATGCCAAGCTCAGACGCTCTACCGGTACCAGTCATTACTGCGGTGGGGGTTGCCAGACCCATGGCACAGGGACAGGCGATCACCAAAACCGCCACAGTATTGATGATGGCATTCGCCAATGGCGTGATCGTGCCGTGCATGGTCTCCTGAGCGGGTGGGGGAATTAAGAAATACCAAAGCACAAAAGTCAACACTGCAACAAGAATCACAATCGGTACAAAAATAGCCGAAATTTTGTCTGCCAGCTGCTGGATGGGAGCCTTGCTTGTTTGGGCATCTTCCACCATCTTGATGATCTGGCTGAGGAAGGTGTCGCGACCGACTTTTGTGGCTTTAAAGACCAACCGTCCGTTTTTGTTGAGCGTTGCCCCATAAACCTCATCACCAGGGTTTTTATCGATTGGTTTTGACTCTCCGGTGATCATACTCTCATCAACACTCGAGTTTCCTTCCACCACAACGCCATCGGTTGGCATTTTTTCTCCTGGACGGACCACGATCAGATCGCCTGGCACCAAGTCACCGGAGTCAATCTCAATTTCCTGTCCATCGCGCAGAATTCGCGCTTTGGTCGGTTTGAGACTGAGCAGTTTCTTGATTGAATCGCCGGCACCCGATTTTGCCCTGGTTTCCAGGTATTTACCAAGCCTGACAAGGGTGATGATGGTGGCGGAGGTTTCAAAGTAGACCATGCCGGACAGAATGCCAAGCATGACGATAACAGAGAAAAAGTAGGCAACCGATGTACCTAACGCGACCAGAACGTCCATATTGGCAGAGCCGTTTTTCAGTGACTTCCAGGCATTTATGTAATAAGAACGCCCCACGTAAAATTGGACCGGTGTCGCCAATGCGAAAAGGACCCAATTCAACCAGGATGCCTGGCTTATCGATGCTGGCAACAGCCCAAACTCACTGCCCATCTGCAGGATAAAGAGCGGGATGGTCAAGATCAGGGAAATGATGAGCAGGCGTTTCTGTTCCTGGATTGCTTTTTGACGTGCTTTTGACTCAGGATCGTCAAGATCACGGTCGGTCAAGGTTGGCGTAAAGCCGACTTTGACAATCAGGTCCATGATTTCGCTGACATTGGTGATGGTCGGCACATAGACGAGACTCAATTTTTCTGCGACCGGGTTTGCCTGGCTGGAGATGATGCCCGGTTTATTCTCCAGTGCTCTCTCCAGGCGTTGGGCATTGACAGGGTCGCTTAGCTCCGGGATGGACAAGACTGCTTCACCCATCGCTACGTCGTAACCGGCGTTCTTGATACTTCCAACCAAGTCAGTTAAGACTGTTTGGCTGCCATCGTAAGTGACTGCTACCCGTTCAGAGGAGAGGTTGACCAGCGCTTCATCCACCCCTTCCGTTCTTTTAAGCGCACGTTCAACCGTGACTGCGCAATTGGCACAGGTCATCCCTAAAATTGGCAGGTTGACATGCTCTTTTTCGCTCATATTACCGCCGGGTATCCGATAGACTCCAGTGTTTCGCGGATGATTTTGTCACTCGCGGGAGGTTCAAAATCTACTGTTGCAGAAAGTGTAACCAGGTCTGCCTCAGCAAAATCAACACCTTCAAGTGCTCGTAAAGCTTGTTCGATTCTGTTGACGCAATGCAGACAGTGGATGTTTGGGATAGAATAGGTTTTGGTTTCCATAGTTATAACCTTTCAGTATGTTTATAATGTAATTGTTACAGGTAAGTATAAAAAATATGTATATAAGAATCAATTTTTTGTGAAACGACAAACAATGCGACCAATCTCTGCTGTCATTCTTGATATGGACGGGACCTTCTTTTTGGGAGAGTCTCTTTTGCCTGGCGGGCTTGAATTAATAGACTGGCTAAACCAACAAGGAATCAAGTTCACATTTTTAACTAATAACACCTCCCGAGGTAAGACGGCCTATGTGAGCATGTTGACGAGTCTTGGGCTTAGGCAGGAAGATGCCCATATTTACACGGCGGGTGATGCAACTATTGGGTTTTTGAAAAACAGCTATCCTGGGAAAAGGGTCTTTTTGGTCGGAACTGAAAGCCTGCGCAGCAGTTTTCTGGATGAAGGAATTGTTTTAGGGGAAGACGATCCGGATGTGCTCGTTTTGGGTTACGACACTGAATTGACCTACCAGAAACTGGTCGATTTTTGCCTCTATTTACGGCGGGGACTGCCATACATTGCCACACACCCCGACTTGAATTGCCCTTCGCCAATTGGACCACTTCCGGATATCGGCTCGTTCATGGCGCTGATGGAAACCAGTACTGGCAGAAAGCCTGACGTGATATTAGGTAAACCCAACCCCGGAATTTTGAACGAACTTGCCAAAAGTTGGGGGGTGGACTTAGAGGAGATGCTGATGGTAGGGGATCGCCTTTATACCGACATTGCTCTTGGAAAAACTGCGGGAGTAAAAACTGCTCTGGTTCTGACCGGCGAAACTAAACGTGAGGATCTGAAAAATGCACTTTTTCAGCCGGATATTATTTGTGAAAATTTAACTGATCTGCTGCAATACCTATCTGCATAAACTACTATTTGGAGGAGTCATGGAAAATTTTGGTGGTTTTTTTGGAATCTTGGGTTTGATTTTCATCATTTATTTAGCTTCACGTCCTATCCTGGAAGTTGTGGTTGGGCAGTATAGTCAGAAAGGGAAAACAATCCCCGATCTTCTGAATAAGGTATACCAATTCGTGATGAAGACTCATCGGTATGCTGGATTTTTGGCAGTAGGAGCGATCGCCCTGCATTTTTTCCTGCAATATCGGCAATTCGGAATTGTCCCGGTGGCAGGATTGATTGCTGGTTTGTTTTTGGTAACACAGTCTCTGCTGGGATTTGGACTGACTAAACAGAAAGATGATGAACGACTCAAGAAGATGGCGCTTTTGCACCGAATGTTGGGAGTCTTGATTATCGTGGCAGTTATAGCCCATCGTCTTTAGGGATCCTGACAAACTAAAGGGCTATTTTTCTGTTCAGCTTTCAGTATCAGCTGAAGCCTTTTGCTGCTGCGTCAACTGGGCATTATGATACTTAAGTGGGAAGAAAGGCGTAACAGATATTTGCGATGCAAAATAATTAATTATTCTAAAACA
Organism: uncultured Anaerolineaceae bacterium; assembly: GCA_964647425.1. GTDB lineage: Bacteria > Chloroflexota > Anaerolineae > Anaerolineales > Anaerolineaceae > Mesolinea. The sequence continues at coordinate 2,236 of CAZYIJ010000119.1, read as the reverse complement.
GCTTAAATAAAAAGAGGCGACGATGGGAATTGAACCCCATTCATCTCGAAAATGAACGATTCTAGAACCCTCTTCATCCCGCCAAAGAGCGATTGAGAAGACGTAGAAAGAAGGTCGTAGCTGATAGATCAAAGGAAACTAAGCAAGTAGTCGCCCGCACCTAAAATTCAAAGATTGCTTTGGTATAATTCCGAGACCGGCGGTCTGCGAAGCGTACCTGGTCAGTGACCAGCACAATTGAAGAATAAAAAAATGATGCCGCCAGGTTTAATGCGAGGGAGACATACCTGTGAAATCTAATTGTCGAGTACTGATCTTCCTGTTTTTCACAACCTTCCTGTTTTCTTTTCAGGGTTTCAGCAAAATTTTGGCTTACTCTGATAATGCTCAAACTCAGGGTGTCATATTATATGTAAAACCAGGTTCTGATGGATGTTGTGCAAATTGGAATGACGCCTGTGAATTGCAGACCGCTTTGGATCAAGCTATTGTTGGTTCTAATACTGAGATATGGGTGGCAGCGGGAACTTATAAACCCATCACTTCCGACCCTGACCCTCGCAAAGCCACCTTCCAATTGAAATCAGGAGTTGCTATCTACGGGGGCTTCCCCGACACTGGCGAACCGACCTGGGCACAGCGCAATTGGGAAGAAAACCTGACCACGCTAAGCGGAGATTTAGGTAATATTGGTAATAAAGTGGATAATAGTTACCATGTGGTCACCGGAAGTGGTGTCGATTCCACTGCAATTCTTGACGGGTTCACAATCACAGCTGGGAATGCAAATGTGTCCTCTTCCATCCAGACTGGTGGAGGGATGCACAATATTTTTGGCAGCCCTATGCTGAAAAACCTTACTTTTACCGGAAATTCAGCACATAGGGGAGGGGGTTTGTATAATTCTGGGGGCAAGCCCATAGTAGAGAATGTCAACTTCTCTGAAAACACGGCAACCTATGCCGGTGGAGGGATGTATAACAACAATAGCAGCCCATTTCTAACCAAGGTAAATTTTAATGCAAACTCCGCGGATTATTCAGGTGGTGGGATGTATAACAGTGGCAACAGCAACCCCACGCTGACCAATGTCACCTTCAATGACAACACTGCGTATATATACGGAGGCGGGATGACCAACTGGGGTAGTGGCCGCACTACACTCAGTAATGTCACTTTTAGTGGTAATTCAGCGCAAAGGGGTGGAGGTTTGTACAATTATTATATCCACCTTACCATGACCAATGTTACCTTTTCAGGAAACTTTGCCTCTGAAAATGGCGGAGGAATCAGCAACATTAACAGCAATATCACAATGACCAATACTACTTTTTTTGGCAACTCCGCAACACTAATGGGCGGCGGCATTTACAATTTTGAAAGCAATCCCCAGATAACCAATGCGATAATATGGGGAAATACCCCAGATCAAATTATGGATAACTCTTCGACACCGTCTGTAAATAACAGTGCCATTCAAGGAGGTTACCCTGGAACAGGCAATATCGAAGCAGATCCGCTTTTAGGCTCTCTTGCGGATAATGGGGGATTCACTCACACCCATTCTATTGATGCGAGCAGCCCTGCTATCGATACAGGCAGCACCGCGGTTTGCCCTGTGGTTGACCAACGGAGTTACATGCGTCCTATTGATGGGGATGGAGATGGGACAGCTTTATGTGATATGGGCGCTTATGAGTATGGTGCGTCAGAGATTCCCGATTTTGCATTGACAGTGGAAATAAATGGCGGGGGAACGGTTTTGAAGAATCCGGGTAAACCAAGTTACGAATTTGGTGACGTAGTAATCCTGACTGCAAAACCTGATCCTGTCTGGAACTTTTCTTATTGGGGAGGAAATATTTTTGCAACAGAAAACCCTCTGGTCATCATAATTACTGGGAACATGAGTACGACGGCTATATTCTATAAACTACCAGATACCTTTTTACCATTTATAAGTCGTTAATCGGTTTACCAGAAATTCAGAGAGAACATCTTCAACACCGGAAGTAGTTGATGAACCAAGTCGGAAAAAGGGTGAAAATCGGATTCTTTTGATGGACTTCTACCAAGATCTGGTAATCGGAGAAAGTAAAAGAAGAAAGAAATAAAAAAACACACCTATTAAGTAGTGTGTTTTACAAGAGGAAGCCGAATATCAACCAGGTATACAGGGAACAAAAGAGGCGACGATGGGAATTGAACCCATGATGAGAGTTTTGCAGACTCCTGC
>CAZYIJ010000118.1:0-6470 GCA_964647425.1 uncultured Anaerolineaceae bacterium | reverse complement strand
TCAGTTCGCAATAAATAGAGTTGCAATCGATATCTCTGCGATTGACATTTAAAAACTTGAATGCTAAGATAATTCATAACTGAAAAACTGAGGTAACCCGATGCCCGGATGCTAGGGTTTAATGGCGGAAGCTGGTGGAAGACCAGCACTGTACCGCAACTGTAAGTCGCAAGACAAGTCAGGAAGCCAACCTCAGGAAAACCCAAAATACCTTCTCGGATTAAGAGGGTGGGTGAGATGAACTCATATTCTCAACCCTTTCTAATCCAGAAGGGGTTGATTTTTTTGAAATCGAGGAGAATATGAAAAAAATCCTGACCCTTCTGGCGTTACTGATTATCATCGTTTTGCCTGCTTGCCAGGCAACTACAGAAGTTGCGCCATCCGAAACTTACCCACTGGAAGAGCTGAACGAATCGTACCCGCTTGAAGAACCAGATCAAGAATCGCCGGCAAACGATCAAATAACGATTGATTACGCCAAAAACTTCACCCTGGAATACAAAGACGGCTACAAGTTATTGACTGTAACGCTGCCCTGGTTGGGAGCGACAGAGCCATTGCATTATGCGCTGGTACCTATGGGTACCCAGTTGGATGCAGAATTGGACAATGCAGTCGTGATCAATACCCCAATTAAAAGCTTTGTTTCACTTTCCTCCACCTACCTGCCATTTCTTGAGCAAATTGGTGAGTTGGAAAGCCTGATTGCTGTGGATACCGCAGATTACATCTACAACAATGAGGTTCGAAGCTGGGTTGAGGATGGCAAGGTTGAAACCATTGGAAGCGGTGCAACTGTGGATGTGGAAACTGTGGTCGAGCTTTCCCCAGATATCATCATGACTTCCGCGTCCGGTTCATCTGAGTGGGATACCCATCCTGTACTCGAACAAGCCGGGCTTCCTGTAGTGATCAACTCGGATTACCTCGAGCAGGACCCGCTGGGACGGGCTGAATGGGGCAAGTTTATTGCCGCCTTTTACGAAAAAGAAGTTGAAGCAGACCGGATTTTTGACGAAATGGCTGCACGATATGAAAAAGCCAAGGCTTCAGTAGCATGTCAAACTGGTAAACCAACCGTTTTTGTCAATACCGCCTACGAAGGCACCTGGTATATGCCTGGGATCGAGAGTTATGCCGCAATTTTACTGCGTGATGCAGGTGCGAATTACTTGTGGAACGACCTGGAAGGGACTGGAGCAACGCCCATTGATTTTGAGGTTGTGGTTGAAAGAGCAAAGGACGCCGATTTTTGGCTAAATGTTGGCTTTGCCAGTGACCTTGCCAGTTTGGCAGCCATGGACCCGCGATATGCTGATTTCAAAGCCTACCAGGAGGGAAAAGTATTCAATAACAACGCCCGAATCACGGATATGGGCGGGACGGATTATTACGAGAGTGGAATTGCCAATCCGGATACGGTTTTGTCGGATTTAATTGCAATCTTCTACCCGGACATGGCGGACGAGCATGAATTGTTCTATTATCGGCAATTGCAGTAGCACGCCTAAGTGAGCAAGACTGAGATGAAAGCAGACACCAACCAACAACTGAAAGCTACGAGAACCGGGATTTTCATCCTGTTGAGTGTTTTGTTGTTGGTGGTGGTTGCTTTAAACCTAACGCTTGGCTCAGTTCGGATTCCACTGCGAGACATTTTAAAAGTCTTGTTTGGGCAAGAAGGCGTAAAAGATAGCTGGATCTTTATCATTCAGGATTATCGGCTTCCCAAAATTGTAACAGCGATTTTCGCAGGGATGGCTTTGAGCGCTTCAGGTTTACAGATGCAGACCATGTTTCGCAACCCTCTGGCAGATCCTTTTATCCTTGGAATCAACTCTGGTGCCAGCCTGGGTGTTGCGATTGCGATCATGGGGGCGGGCTTAGCTGGCGGGCTTTTTATTCCGGCCTTGAATATCGCAGGCGACCTGGGTTTGATCGCGGCAGCTTCTTTGGGAGCAGGGGTGGTGATGGGTTTGATATTGCTGGTTGGCAGACGGGTCAACAACCCGACCACGCTCCTGATCCTCGGTCTCATGTTTGGGCATGCCACCAGTGCGCTGGTAAGCTTGCTTATCTACTTCAGTGCTCCGGAAAAAGTGAAAGCCTACAGCATCTGGTCTTATGGTGCCTTTAATGGTGTAACCTGGGATCAATTGCAGGTGCTTTTGCCTGTAATTTTGCTGGCATTAGGCATTCTTGCATTTCTCCCAAAAGGTTTGAATGCACTTTTGCTTGGTGAGGATTATGCCAAAACCATGGGTCTAAACGTCTCGCGGCTGCGCATGCTGGTTTTGATTGGCGCTTCTATCCTTTCTGGGGCTATCACTGCCTTCTGTGGTCCGATTGGGTTTATTGGTGTGGCTGTGCCACACATCGCGCGCAATCTGCTAAAAACCTCCAACCACAAACTGCTTATCCCGGCTGTGATCCTTATTGGTGCCATCGTGGCTGTGGCTGCAGATTTGATCGCCCAAATGCCTGGCAGTCAGTTTGTGTTGCCCATTAATGTGGTAACGTCCTTGTTTGGGGCACCATTTGTGCTCTGGATAGTTCTGAAACGCAAACGGAGGGCGACCTCGTTCAGCGTATGAAAAGTCCGCAACTTACTACCCAAAATCTTGAAATTGGCTATATAAACGGCAAACCAGCTCGAGTAGTAATCAGCTCTGCCCTGGATCTTAACCTGTACCCGGGTGAATTTGTTTGCCTGGTTGGACCAAACGGTGCCGGCAAATCGACTTTATTGCGAACACTGACCGGATTGTTACCTTTGTTGAGTGGTGAAGTTTTGCTGGGTGGTAAAAAAATGAAGGAGTTTTCCCGCAAAGAATTGGCAAGCGCGATCAGTGTCGTGTTAACCACACCGATCGAAGTCGGTGCCATGACTGTCAATGAGTTGGTTGCTATGGGGCGCTTCCCATTTACTGGGCTTTTTGATCGAATGCTTGAAAACGATTGGGATGTTGTGAAAAAATCGCTTGAAATGGTTGGATTAATGGGTTTTGAGGAACGGATGGTTCACAAACTTAGCGATGGTGAACGCCAAAAGGTAATGATCGCCCGGGCATTGGCCCAGGAGTCTCGTATCCTGGTATTGGACGAACCAACTGCCTATCTGGATTTACCCGGTCGGGTGAGTGTGATGAATTTGCTTCACGAATTGTCAAGACAACATGGAAAGACTGTGTTGACCTCAACCCATGATTTGGATCTGGCGATGCGCAGTGCTGATCGGTTTTGGTTGATGTCTTCGGATGGCAAGATTATCAGCGGGGCACCAGAGGATTTAATATTAAGTGGTGATTTTGAGCAAGTGTTTGCACGGGACCGAATTAGCTTTGACATAATGAATGGACAATTCGCAGTCGCTGGAAGCAACGAAGGAGCGGTCTGCCTGAAGGGCGAGGGGAAGGTGAGGGTTTGGACCGAACGGGCTTTGCAGAGGGTGGGATTTTCTGTCAGAAAAGATAGCGAACAGTGTCTTGGTTTGCGTGTAGCCATAGTACCAGGTGATTCAGGTTTCGTTTGGACAGTTGAGGAAAACCACCTAAGTCTGGAATTTGAAGACCTAGAAAGTCTGGTCAGTCATTTTCGCACGACAAGCCCAGTAAGATAGTTGTCTCATTAAAGGTGACGAAGCCCTGATACGAAAGTAGAACGAAAAGTTGATTCCAGTCGTTATAGGTAAGGCAGACCTTTCCAGCTCTCTTGTTTCAGATCTTGAGCAAGGGCTCAAATAACAAAAAAATCGTTACAACCATGATCATGGCTGTGATTCCGTAAGCGAGGATATTCACAACTTTGCTATTCCTATACCTACCCATTATTGTAGTGTCATTTGCCAGTTTTAAAATCAGGATCAATAAGACAGGCAGCAATATCGCGTTCATAACCTGGGAGAGGATCATCATTGGGAAGAGGGGAATTTGTGGAATCAGCACGATAATCATGCTGATTAACATTATAAAAGCAAAACCGCCATAAAACACAGGAGCCTCTTTAGGCTCACGGTTTAAGCCACGTTCAAATCCAAAAGCTTCACAGACTGCATAGGTGGTTGAGAGCGGCAAAACAGAAACCGCCAGGAGGGAAGCTCCAAGCAAACCGATGGCAAACAAGAACCCAGCCCAATTTCCGGCGAGAGGTTCCAATGCCATCGCGGCATCTTTCGCATCCTCGACGATCATGCCAACTTGAAATAGTGTTGCTGCTGTAACGATGATAATAAAAGCGGAAATAACGTTACCCCAGGCTGCGCCAAAACTGACATCTATCTTGGTTTTGCCGTATTCATCCATCTCTACACCCTTATCAGCGATTGATGCTTGCAAATAGAAGATGCCCCAGGGAGTGATGGTGGTTCCTATCACAGCCAGGATAGAGAAGATGTAATCCCTATCCATTTGTAAAGTGGGTCGAATAATTGCCTGACCAACCGCCACCCAGTCAGGTTTGACAAAAAACACAGTAATTACGTAGCTGAGTGAGGCAAAAGTGAGCACAAGCAGTACTCTTTCAACATACTTATACTTAGCTCTTAATATCAATAGGCTGATGATCAAACCAGCGATCGGCACACTGATATACTTGCTAATCCCAAAAAGCTCGCCTGCAGCAGCAACTCCTGCGAACTGGGCGACGGTGGTACCCAAGTTCGCAACAAATAGTGCCAGCATGGCGAAGATTGTAATTTTTACACCATAGCGTTCACGGATGAGGTCTGCTGTGCCCTTTCCTGTGACGGCGCCCATTCGCGCTGCCATTTCCTGAACAACCACCTCACCGATTGTGATGACCACTATAAGCCACAAAAAGCTATAGCCATACCTTGAACCAGCTACCGAGTAAGTGGCGATGCCTGGCGCGTCGTTATCTGCAGATGCTGTAATCAGCCCTGGACCCAGGATCGTAAAAATGATCATTATTTTTCTTAACCAGATTGGCAACATGACTTTCTTTTTCATGTTACCTCCCCGCGAACCGTGGCAATTTCTTTTTCCAGGCAGTTGGAAGGACAGTATCCAGCGCGTCATCTACTGTGACGATTCCAAGCATCTTGTTGGTTTCCGGTTCGATCACTGGCACTGCCATCAGATTGTATTTTGCCACCAGGTAAGCGGTTTCATCCTGTGTTTCGTAAGGAGAGACTGTCACAGTATGCTCATCAAACCAGTTTGAGAGAGGCGTATTCAAAGGAGCAGTGACCAAATCACGAAGGCTTAATACCCCTTTGAGATGTTCATTGTTATCCAGTATGTAAACATAAAACATAAACTCATCTTCAAGAGCATCTTCATTTGTGCGTAGATGCTGCAGTGCTTCTTCAACGTTGAATTCATCAGGGACCCACGCAAATTCAGTGGTCATGATTCCACCTGCAGAATCTTCACGATAACGCAACAGCGTGCGCATATCTTCTTCATCATCGTCTTCCATGAGGTTTAGCAACTCCTCACTTTTTACGGTTTCCATCTCAGCAAGAATATCTGCAGCTTCGTCAGGCTCCATCTCTTCCAAAATATCGGCTGCCCGTTCAGGTTCCAGATGAGTGAGGACTGCTTGCTGAATTTCAATAGAACTTTCTTCCAACGTATCAGCCAGTTGTTCGTCTGTGAATCCTTCCAGGAAGGCTTTACTGGTGTGATGGTCGAGATCGTCCAAGATGGCGGCGATATCCGCTGGTTCCATCTGTACCAGGCGATCACGAGAAACCTTGAGGCGCAGGGGGTCGTCGTGCTCAATAGAGGCAACATCCTCCCAGGGGATCACGTTGCTTTTTGGTTTTTTGTTGAATAATTTGGCTGATGCTTTTACAAAATTATCCAGCCCAAGGCGACGTACCAGACCCAACCCACCAACATCGACACCTGTCAGGTAAAAACTGTTGTTTTTACGTGCCAGCTGCAGATCATTTACCCGTACCAACCGTTTGCCTTCTGTATCGACGATTTGTTGGTCGAGTACGCGTTGTTTGAGATACAGCTCGTGTCCATCAGGATGATAGACCAGAAGTTCTTCAGCACGAATTGTGAGACTGATTGAAGGCCATAGGGTAGCCAGACTGCTGGCATCGATCAGGATATTCCCTTTGGAGGTGTTTTTGACCAGAAGCGCAATTATTGGCGGCATGGGTTGTTCGGTATAGCCAACCAGAATGTCATCCAGTTGACCGACAACACGACCAAACACGTCCCAGACTTTTTGATTGAGAAGTTTGCTAAAATAAATCATCCGCACCTCGCTTTTTGTGTTTGAGAGGCAATTCCAAGGGTCAAATTTGATTCTCTGACCCTGGCTGCGGATGATTGTGCAATCAGAATCAGAGAATGGCTAGCTCAGCCTTACTGGGAGGCTGGGCTTTTTCTTCGCCCGGATAAGAATCGCTTCCTGAGTTAGTAAAATTTTCCATTTCTCTGTTGTACACCAGTAAAAATTATAACCCAATACAATGTTTAGGGCGATAG
>CAZYIJ010000117.1:0-6486 GCA_964647425.1 uncultured Anaerolineaceae bacterium | reverse complement strand
CGCTTGCGCAGACCGATCACAAAAGCGGTCAAAAGCCCGAAAGCTGGTAAATATTCATACATGGGGATTTGCACAAAAGCATAGTAATACAGCGGTTGCGTGCCCCGTTCTACCGTTTGCTGTTCCATCCAGTAGCCCAGCGCTCCCACGATGCCCTTGAAAAAGCCCTCACCATGAGTGAAGAAGGTGGTGTAAAAGACGATAAAAATGCCCCAGAAAATCGCCATGCCGCGCAGAAAAACTTTTCGGTTCCAGAGCATCCCCAAAAACACAGAGACCAGCGTCAGCAGAACGAAGACCACTCCTGAGCGGATGATTCCGGCTTGGGAGTAATCGGTTGGGTCAAAACCCAGCAAACGCAGCGGGATGGCAGTCAGCAGCGGCAAGATCATGATCAGTTGCAGCCAGATCAGGTCAAAACTGCGCATGTGGCTCAACTTTTTCCAACCATAACCACCAAAGAGCGTAACTAAGGAGAGGATGATTGCCAAACCGGTTATCCCCGCGCTGATGATCAATGGGAGGTTGCTGTCAAGCCCGCCCGTGGTGGCGTTTTGAGCATCTGAGGACCTGCCCAGCATGTAAAACCCCATGGTAACCACCAGCATTGCCAGGGTGACCAACACTGCCGTACGAAAGATCGATTTTGTGCGCTGGTTTGGCCATTTCTTCTGCAGGACTTCGCCAATAAAAAGCAGCGCGAGGAAGATCAGCGCTTCGGCCGAGAAGATAAACGAGGTTGCCTTATCGGCGTAGTGCATTGCTGCGATAAAAATCAGCCAGTAAAGCCATTTATGCTGCCCGTCTTCGAGATAGCGCAGCATCAGCCACAGCATGACCATCCCCCAGAAAACGATAAAGACTTCGTTGCGAGTGTAGCGGCTGTAGAAGAGAATATAGGGCGAGATCATGAAAAGCAGGCCCGCGATCAGCCCACCGAGCCTGCCCAGGTAGCGCCTCCAGGCGAAAATGGCGAAGGCGACGATGGCGATGCCAAAAAGGGCTGCAGGAATGCGGGCAGAAAAGTCGGAATCCCCGAACATGAAATAGGAAAATGCCAGGGCATGGAATTGGAAAGGACCGTGTGTGACTGGATCGTAGACGTAATTGCCAAAATTGTAAGCCGGCACCACGTGGTTGATTTCGTCGTGCGACATGGTGCGCGCGCCCAGGTCGTAGAAGCGAGTGAAGATAGTCAGCGCCAGGATGGTGATAATCAGCAGTTTTTCAACCGTCAGCGCCTGCCACCAGGAGAAAACCGGCTTGTCCAGCCAGCTATCGCGGGGGGTGGTGTTTTTGGCAGAGAGATTGGCAAGATCCATAGCGCGCTCCGTGTGTGAAATCTTAGTTGAATAATGAATCAATTAAGCATACCTTGCGGGCTAAAAATCGGCAAGTCAGGAGAAAGAGGTTGTTGGATTTTCAAAAGTCGTTTTAGGAGGTTTTACTATTCAATTTAAGATGCTTCCTATTAAGTGCAGAATCGCTCGTGATCATATAATGGGCCAAATCCAAAATCCCTGCTTCGCCGGTAATGGCTGTGACTGCTAACCTGGAAAACGCAACCCGCTAGGCAAACAAACCGAGCGGGTTGTATGAATCGTTTCCCAATTCTTTTTGAGCCTGGATGAATACGCTAACGGCCTGAAAATTCCACATCCGCGGGCATACCCGGTTTGAGCTTGTGATCAGGGTTGCGCACCTGGATCTTTACCGCGTAAACAGTAGATTTTCTTCCTGACTCAGTTTGCACATTCTTGGGTGTAAATTCAGCCTCGTCTGAAATTCTGAGGATTATGCCCTCAAAGGTCTTGGCGGGGAATGAATCGACGGTGATATAGACTGAATCCCCGATATTGACTGCACCATACTCATCTTCAGGGAAATAAACCACCAGATCGAGGGTGTCAAGCTGACCTACCCGCATCACAGCGCCGCCAGCCACAGCCATGTCACCGACCTCTATGCCACGGGTGAGCACAACCCCAGCTACCGGCGATTTTACCTTAGTGCGGTTCAATTGAAGTTGGGCCAGGTTTTGAGCCTGTTTGGCTTGTTCCAACCCTGCCTGGGCTTGTTTGACCATGCTGTCGGCAGCATCAGCAGCTTTCAGGGCAGACAGTACCTGCAACGACTGGCTGCCGGTTTGTAACCCAAGCAAAACATAGCGGGCGTTATCGAGTGTGGTCTGGGCAATTGCAACACGGGAGCGCGTCTGGATGATCGCCTCCACAGCAGTGGAGGTGAGCATACGCTCATAGTCTGAGAGGGCCGAATCGAACTCTGCTTGTGCTAAATCTCTCAATTCTTTAGCGGCGTCTTCCAGGTTGGTGTCAGACGCCGATTGAGCCTGTCTCAAGGTGGTTTCAGCCACGCTGAGCGTTCCCTGCGCGAGGGCAAGCCTTTCTTCAGCGGCAAGAAAATCCTGACTGCTGGTTTTCTTTTGCTCGTTCTCGAGATCAGCCATGGCGGCTTCCAGTGCTGTTTCGGCTCTGTCAACCTGGGTCTTAGCGGAGGAGATCAATTCGTTTTTGTTGAAGTACCATTCAGGTTGATAACTATCAGGCAGTGATGCCCCCCACATATTTTCTCTCTCGGGCAGATCCTGCAACATCGCACCTTGTAAAGCCAATTGATATTGAGCGGAAGCGCTCTCAGCCTGTTTACGGCTGGCTTCCACAGCCGCTTCCGCGGCTTTTACTGCAGCGGTAGCCTGATCGTATTGAGCCTGACTGACTTCGGCATCCAAAACAAACAACACCTGTCCCACCGTAACGCTGTCGCCTTCATTGACGTAAACCTCAGTGACCTTGCCGCTGACTTCTGGGACGATTGAGGTGCCGATCGCCGAAAAAGTGCCTGAGGCAATTAATTTATCGTTGGGTTCGGTCGAACATGCGTTCAATAAGAATACGGGGATGGCCAACAGGATGACCAATTTTATTACATTTCTTTTCATAGGGTTCTCCTTTTATTTATATTAAAGACGTTTTCGAAACACCACAAAACTGGTGGTGAAATAACCAATTGAAAGCACAATCAACGGCACGGTTGAAGATAAGAAAAGCGAGCTGGCATCCACGCCTCTCACCATAATGCCGCGTGTGATCTCCAGATACTGGGTTACGGGTAATAATTCGCTGAACCAATAGGTGAAAGCCGGCATATTTTCACGCGAGAACATTAATCCAGAAATGATGATGGCAGGCATGAGCACGACGAACAATAGAATGTACATTGCCTGCATCTGTGTTTGGGAAATTGTAGAGATCAATACCCCCATTCCCAGTGAGCCCAGGATGAAGATGATGCTCAGTCCAATCAATACTCCCAGATTGCCGGCTACTGTCACACCAAAAAATAACTGGCTTAACCATAAGAGGGCAAACAGATTGAACACGCATACCACCAGGTAGGGGATAATCTTTCCGAGCATCAATTCCCACGAACGTACTGGGGTGACGATTAACTGTTCCATCGTGCCCTGTTCGCGCTCGCGCACGATTGCCAGTGCTGAAAGGATCAGGGTCTGAACCTGCAGTAATATGGCAACCAGGCCGGGAATCATGTAGATCTTGGAGTCACCATTAGGATTATAGAGGGTCTTGATATTTCCAGAGACAGGTAGATCAATGCTGGCTGCCAGACCGGATTTCTGAACCTTCTGTATGAGGATTTTTTGGGCGTACATGGATGTGATCGAATTCAACTTTAGTTGAAGCGTAAGCGAATCCGTCGGCTGCATCGATCCATCGATATAAATAGGAATATTGACTGGCGAACCGGTAAGCAGGTTACGGTCGTAATTTTCAGGGATGAGAATGCCTACATCCACGAGATCGCGATCGATCAGGTCAATAAGATTATCTTCATTCGATACGCTGTATTCATAGATAAAATCATTGCTGGCTGTAAATTGTTCGATAAATTTACGGCTGGCATCAGTTTTTGAAAAATCCACAACCGCCATCTTGACGGATTGCTGCTCAAAAGAAATGCCGAATCCCAAGAGGATCAGTAATAGTGCGGGCAACAGTACCAGCATTGCCAGGGTGCGCGGATCTCTCCAAATGTGGAAAATTTCCTTGCGCATGATGGTCCATAAACGATTCATGCTTCACTCCTTTGATTGTTTTCTGCCTGATTATCAGCAGTTGAAAGTTGTTCAGATACCATACTTATAAAGACATCCTCCAGCGAGGGTTGAATAATTTCCCAGCCCTCAATTTTGATGTTGGCACTGGCAAGCGCGGCTTTTATTTGTTGTTCAGCATTGATATCCTGCATGGTCAAATGTACCAGCGCGCCGTGGATGGCTGTGCCAATAACCCCAGGTTGTTTCGCGAGCAGCCTCAGAGCCTTTCCTGGTTGGTCAGACTCGAGCTGGACCAGAACGCCAGGCAAATTGTTCTTCATGGTTTCAGGGCTGGCTACCGCTACCAACCGACCGTCGTACATCATCCCGATTGTGTTGCAATACTCGGCTTCATCCATGTAGTGGGTGGTGGCGAGTACGCTGACCCCCTGGCCAGCGAGATCGTAGATCAGATCCCAAAATTCACGTCGGGAAACCGGGTCTACCCCGGCAGTGGGTTCATCCAAAAAAATCATTGCCGGTCGATGGACGATGGCGCAAGCAAGGGCAAGACGCTGCCGCCAGGCTCCGGAAAGATTGCGGGTGAGTTTTTGCTCATGACCTGTCAGGTCAGCCATATCGATCAACTCCCTGACCCGCTCTGAGCGTTCCTTTCTCGCGACACCATAAATGGAGGCGTAAAACATAAGGTTTTCAACAGGGGTCAGATCGTTGTAGAGTGAGAATTTTTGGGACATGTAACCAATGCGGCTCTTAACCGCTTCAGGGTCCTGGGCCACGTCATAGCCAAGGACGTGGGCGGAACCTGAACTTGGCAGCATGATGCCGCACAAAACACGGATGGTGGTGGTTTTTCCAGCGCCATTGGGGCCGAGCAGACCGAATATCTCGCCCTGCGGGATGTAGAAACTGATATCATCGATTGCGTAGAAATCGTTAAATTTGCGGGTCAAATTAGTAACTTCGACTGCGTTCATGCCTGACCTCGTTGCTTGTTTACCAGGTGAACGAACACATCTTCCATACTTGGCCGTGTTTGTCGCAGCAGGGTGACTTTCATTTCTTCCTGGTCCAACTGTTGTCGGAGTGAATCGGCAATCTGTTGTGTGGTGCCGTTGTTTGGCACCGCAAGTCTGATGGAGTCTCCGACCGGGCGCCACTCGATAACACCTTGAGTCTCATCCACAATCTGGCGCATTTTCTTGCGCGGGCTGGCTTTTAGTTCCAGAATATTGAAGGGTAATTTTCCGATCAGATCATTTGGGGTACCGGTGGCCAACATCTTCCCACCGGAAAGGAAGCTGATTTCGTGGCAGCGTTCTGCTTCATCCATATATGGTGTGCTGACCACTACGGTGACCCCATTCTGCACCACTTCCGCCAGGATGACCCAGAGTTCGCGCCGTGAGACAGGGTCTACACCGGTGGAAGGCTCGTCAAGGATGAGCAGTTTTGGTTCATGAACAAGGGCGCATGCCAGGGCCAGCTTCTTTTTCATGCCCCCGGAAAGCGTCCCGGCTCTACGATGTTTGAATTCTTCTAAACGGGTAAAACGCAACATTTCTAAAATTCGTGCAGGCTTGCGCGCCGAATCCAGTTGTTGGATATCCGCAAAAAAGTTTAGATTTTCAATGACGCTGAGGTCTGTATACAAACTGAAGTTTTGCGGCATGTAACCAATCTGTTTGCGAATGGGATCAGGGTTTTTTCGTGTGTCATACCCCAAAACACTTACAGTTCCGGAGGTAGGCAGCATGACCGAAGAAAGCATACGCAGAGTGGTGGTCTTGCCCGCGCCGTCCGGCCCTATAAGCCCGTATAAAACACCTCCAGGGATTGATAACGAAAGATCATCCACCGCTGGGGGCGTATTCCCGTTGTTAAACTGTTTTGACAGGTGGTCAACCTGTATCACAAAATCCATAAAGATTCTCCTTCTGGATGGTTAACTATTTTCAGACTCAATGAATGAGCAAATTTTCAATTAGATGTTCAGTATAACAAATTGCCAGGTTATCAACCAGTTGTGACCTTCAACAAAGTGGTATGACAATTGCCATGAGATAATATGGCGTCAGTCATACCGTTTCATCTAATAACCAGGTAGAAGTGCGTGGCTTGTGGAAAGAGCTAGAGGAAAAACTGTTCTAACTTGGAGGGGAGGATATTTGTTTTATTGAAAAAAGTATATTAACCAGACAGATTAACAGATGAATGCAGGGCTATTGAATAGCACTGGCTTCTCAGCATTAAAACCATAACGTCATGTAAGTTAGCTATTTTTGATGATGTTGTTGCATGAGAAAGTGACAAAACGTTTTTAGGGGATTAAATAAAAAAATGAGCGCGGGGAGGATCGAACTCCCAACAAACGGCTTAAAAGGCCGCTG
>CAZYIJ010000116.1:1280-6618 GCA_964647425.1 uncultured Anaerolineaceae bacterium | reverse complement strand
GTTGCAATTAAAGCCTGCCTCAACCTGAATATGAGTGCCCTATATGCCGGGTTGAAGCAGAGCCTGACCTACGAAAAGAAAACTGCGTTTCTTGGATTGAAATTGCATTCCTATTTAATATCTGTCATCCTGAGCGCAGCGAAGGATCTTTCATTTTGTTCAGTATTAGAAGAAATCTTTGAATAGAAAGACATTCGTAAGATATTTGCGACAGAATGATGGGGGGGTTAGCGATTGATTTTCAGGCTGTCAAGCAGGCGCCGTAGTAGGCGGAGTTGGGTGGCGCGGTCTTCAACTCCCTGGAGCAAAAGGCTCAGGTCAGGGGCACCCTGCCCCACGAAGGCAAAGCGACCAGTTTGCCCGGCATCCAGCCGCTGGCAAACCGAGCCCAGCATATCAGAGAGGAGCGAGGCTGGCAATTGAGCCAGGCGTTGGGCCGGCAGCGAGGCGGGCTGGCGGGTTTGCAGGCTGCGGCTGATCGCCAGGCTGAGGGGGCTGTGCACTCCCTGAGAAAGGTTTGCTTCGATCAGCCAGGAGAGAAAAACTTGCTGCAGGTTCGAGCTAAGGATGCGCCTTTTCAGATCCGGGTTGGCAGTGGATAAAATCTGGTCAAAATCCCATTCCTGGGGGGCTGATAAAGCACGTGCCGCTCCATCTTTTACTAAAATTTCAACATCTTTTTTATAAAGTTCTGCTGTATCCACACTTGATGATATAAATTCAATTCCTTCCACCGCTTTTTTATTGCTAACAGCCTGGTTAGACAGCTTATTTTCGGCTGTGGGGGTATGTGGCAGGTTGGAATTTTGTTTGTCAATCAGAGTGTGTTTTGTCTTAATAAGTATATTAATTATTGTTTCAAACTGACATATTCCCGCCTCAACCAGCGTCTCAAAATAACTATTTAAGGCGTCCACGAGCGTATCAAAATGACATATATCCCACGAGTTTAGGGTCTCATTCTGACAAATTCCCTCATTAGCTAAAGTCTCAAAATGACATAATCGTTCATCCTGCAGCTTGCTTTGGGTCAGCATCAGGCTCTGAATGGCGCTGTTTGTGGCGAAGACTGCCAGGCTTTCAGCTGTCAGTGGGGCGGGCAGCGCGAACAGAAAAGCACTGAGGGCGTGGCGCAGGGTTTCATCCTGAGCGGTCAGCTGAACCTCGCTGACCCGCAGTTGCCAGTCGGTGCCGCTTTCGGTTTTGCGGGTGGCGGTGCGCAGCAGGTATTGACTGGCCAGTTCCCGGTTGGCAGCCCGCCAGTCACGCGTGTATTGGGAGTCAGGCTGGATTTGCTCAGTGCGAGGGCGCCCACGCCGGCTTTTGGAAGCATGCGGAATGCGCTTGGGCAGCGTTTCGGAGCCGATCCAACCCTGCAGGGTTTCAAGCCCGCCTGCCACCCAGAAATGGTTGCGGTCCTGCCCGCGAGCCCAGTCGATGTAACAACAATTTTTGGACATCAGATAAAGCATGCCGAGATCGTCGCCCAATTCCGGTAAAACCTTGGTAAACCAGTACCAGGGCAGGGCAAGGAAGCTTTCCGGACGGATCAAATGGCTGGAAAGCCGGTCGCAAAGGCCCGAAAGTGCGGGGTCAAGCCGGGAGACTTTGAGCAGCTGGCTGACGACCTGGTGGACGCTGCGAGCCTCAATGTCCGTTTTTTGGATTACATCAGGCAGGCGGTATGGGAAGGCAAGGATCTGGCTGCGAGGGGTGTTGAGCGCCCGCGTGAGTACCACCGCCGGATCATCGACCAGGTTTTGGGACTCGAGCCAGAGCCCCAGGTCGGCGGCATCCCCGGGTGTCAGCAATTGCCCGCGGTAATGGTAGGTGTTGGGCAATCGCCTTATCTGACCATCCACAAATTGGTGGGCGGGGTCAGCGCGCTCGACGAACCAATCCATTTGTCCGTTCTTAAAGATGCGGAAAAATTTTGCCCGGCTGATGCTGTTGCCCAGCATTCGCAGGATCGATTGAACATCAATAGTGACATCGTTACCAGATTTGGGGTAGAGCTGGCTGGCACCGTCTTCGCGAGAGGAAAAATAGAAAGCCTGGCGCAGTGCGGTGGCAATCAGGACGGGGGCAGCACCTACAAAAGGTACAAAACGAAGCAGATAAGTGGGCAGAGCGACGATCCTTTCAGGATTGATGATGGCGTCGCTGATGTTGGCAGCCCCTGGTTGGAAGTGAAGCGTGACCGCATCTGTGCCCATGGGCACACTTGTTTGCAGATTAAGTCGAAAATGACGACCGGAATGGTCCTGAACTACAGTTTCAATCAGTGGGAAGTATTGGCAGAGAGTGGTGTAGGCTTCGGGCTCAGCCGCAATGATGTAGTTGCCGTCGTAAAGCTGCTGGCTGGAGGCAAGCAAATCCGAAAGCGTGTCATCGTTCAACGCCTTCAGCGTGCTTGTGATCTCAGGCCAGATATTCTGCTCAATCATTTCGGTTTACCTTGTGCTAAGAATAGCAGATTCTCCTTAAGAAAAACAGTGTCAAAAGCGGCACTTTAAGCATCAAAAGTTCCCTTTTCGGAACTTTTTGCTGTCAATTAAGTCCGCGGCAGCGCTCATGCACTCCGAAATTGAAGTACCGTGGCTGATAATCAGTTCGTTCATCTCCTCTTCAGTGATCACAGATTTGGGGTCCAGATTACCAGCTGAGAGCATGCGATAATTCAGTAATTCGCTCATTTCAGTCTGGCTGGGTTGGCGGAAGGGCACGTACAGACCAAGAAACTGGCTTAGCGCGCCGATATTACTGGTGACATTATTGATGTCCTGCAAAAAGATGATGGTCTTGATCTTTTTATTGTTTTCCACTGACCATTCCAACAGCAGGGTCAAATATTCCTGGTCAACCGGTGGTCCATCCAGCACGATTAGAAGCTGATCATTGCCCTCTTGCAGCCGCTCAAAAATGCTGTCTATCCGATTGGCGTTGGAGCGCGAGGAGGGCAGCGAGAGCGTATCGATCAACGCCATCAAAAAATGGCGCGGCTCGGTCAGGGTGTTGGTATTCATGTACATCCCGAAAATCTGACCGACATTTGGGGCGGCATAACGGGTTTCGGCAATCTTCATGGCGAGCATACTTTTTCCGCCGCCCGAAGGACCAGCAAAGACACCCAGATTTTTAGAGGGATCGCTGTTGTCATAAATGAAATCATTGGCAACGCTCAGGACCTTACGCTGCTCTTTCACACCCGGGTAAAAATAGCGTGTGTCAGCATAACGCAAGAAGGGGTGTTCAAAAAAATTGGCTTGAAGCAACTCAAAACTGTCAGGCATAATTCACCACCGATTATTTTATACCAAAAGGGTAGCAAAGACGAGGAGTTAAGTCAAGTAGTTAATAAATATTGCTTAGTTGCTTAAACTGGAACAAAAAATTAAATTACAAATGATTTCTGGCTTGTTATCCCGCTCATTTTAATGTAGAATTGTAAAAAGTTCAATATCAGGAAAAGGGACGCCCATGGCAATTATATCTCTGGTCAATCGAAAAGGTGGTGTCGGAAAATCTACCATCAGCATCAACCTGGCAGCTGGGTTGGCGATTCACGAATCGCGCAAAAAGAACAGCAAACCTGTTTTGCTGATTGACATGGACGACCAGCTTTCTGCAACCATCACAGCCATGGGAGGCGGTTTTTCAGAAGATTTTGTCCCGGTGATCACGTCTGAAAATAACTATCCCCAAGCGCTTGAAAATGGCTATAGTGCCAGCGAATCCCTGGTTGTCGATTCCCTGATCCCGCGTAAGCGCGGTCAAAAGGTCAAGCTTTTCCGCACCAACAAAGCCCGTATGGAAGGGTTGGAAGCAACCCTGAAGTTGCGGGACGAGGCGGATTTTCAGCTGACCTATTTTCTGGAACCGATCCAGGAAGATTATTCTTACATCATTATCGATAATCCCCCTTCAGCTGGTATGCTGCCGATGAATTCGCTGGTTGCAAGCTCGCATGTCTTGATCCCCATCGAACCGGATGGGCTTTCCTTGATCGGATTGGCAGATATTTTGCGGATGGTCGAGAGTGTCAGGCGCACCACCAACCCCGACCTGGAAGTACTGGGGATTATCCCTTCCCGTTTTCGCATGGTTCGCCGGCAATCGCAGGATGTGATCGAGGAGCTGGAAAAAATCTACGGGCATCTTTTACTGCCATATATCAAGGACCTGGCAGACATTTCTGCAGCAACTACTGCCGGCTATGATGTTTTTTCGTATTGCCCTGAGAAATCGCAGGCTTATCGCTGTGTATCCAACCTTGTAGATGCTGTTTTAGGAAAATTAGGAGCCGTCTGATCTGTGCCCATGGGCACAGTTTTGGCTGGAAGAGTGTAGTTTGAGGAGTATGAGATGGCAAGAGATGTAAAACGCAATTTTGGCAGTCTGCTTGAAACCACCACGGAGGCGTTTGAGACCAGTCAGGTAACTGACGAGCAAGTTGGTCCAAATGGACCAAAGATTATCAACAATCGGCAGAGCGTATACCGTGTGCCGGTATCGATGATCAGACCGGATCGTTTTCAGGCTCGCCTGTTGTTGCCCTTGCCGCTTCGTGCCGGCTTTTACAGCGGAGAGCGCACCTGGCGCGAGACCGTGCAGGATTGGTTTGGGCTTGCTAAAAGCGATCGTCTGAACCGCCGTATGTTGGACGAATTAATTGTTTTGGGGGACTCGCTGCACGATACCGGGCAAATAAAGCCGGTCACCGGACAAATCGTGAACGAAGATGGACGTGATGTTTTCAAGATGCTGACCGGTGAACGTCGTTTTTGGGCGACCGCCATCAAAGCAATCCTGAGCGAAAGCCCGGACGAACCTTACGTGCTGGCTCTGATCGACAATCAACCATCGCTTGAAAAGCAAATTGCTGAAAATATGGCTTACAAAGCCCTGACAGCGGTCGGAAAAGCACGCGCGGCAGCTCGCTTGGTGCTGGAAGCAAACCAAATTGAGCCAGTGGAAGGTGAAAAAGAAGTCGATTACTTCCGGCATGTGGCCGATTTGCGTCTGAACGATGAAATGAAAGATATACTGCAAAAAAATTTGCAACTGGAACGTACTTATTTTGGCAGGTTGATGAAATTTTTCGAGCTTCCGGAGGCTTCACTCGAATTGGCTGACCGATCAGAAATGCCGGAGCGAGTTTTGCGCGAAATCATGCGCTATGACGCTATTTTGTGGCCGGCAGCCGTGGAATATTTCGCCGAGTTTGATAATCGCACCTACCAGGATGTGCAGGCGTTTTTGGAGCGTGAATCTGGCAAAACCCAGACCCGCAAACCCCGCATTCCCGCCGACCCACTTACCAAATCCGCTCGCAGCC
>CAZYIJ010000116.1:0-1270 GCA_964647425.1 uncultured Anaerolineaceae bacterium | reverse complement strand
GAAAGTGCTGTTGGGGATGGACGAACTGCCCCAGCAAGACAAATCCGGCTCCCTGGCAGACGCGCTGATTGGGGATAGCGATAAAAAAGAGGCGCAGGAAATGGCCGACAAAATCGCCGCCCTGGCCAAGGCCGTTGAGATCAGGGTGCAAGCACTGAAGTAGGACGTTAGGCAACAGATTTACCACCAATGCCAGTAAAATTAGTGTCGAAGTTTTTGTTGTTTAATTTTATTAATCAATTCTTTCTTGACCCTTGACCCTTGACCCTTAATCCTTTTTTCTTTTTTTTCTGTATCCTGTTTCCTGATCCCTGTTCCCCGTTCCCCGCTCCCTGTATTACGTTCCCCGATCCCTGCATTCCGTTCCTTGATTCCAATAGCCTATTCTTTTAACTGTGCCCACGGGCACAGTTTTTACATTGATATGTTTCCACATTCTGACCAATCTAATAGTTGAAAATTTATCGTCATTGCGAAGGAGCGAAGCGACTGCGGCAATCTCTCACCTTTAAACGACGCTGATGTTTTCTCTTCCCTGTGCAGTGCGCTGTGAGGATATAAGATCCGTTTACCCCCTCCAGCCCTTCGTTTGGGCGATGGGAGGGGGGTTGAGGAGGTGGGTCTTTGTAGACGCAAAAAAATATAAGGTCCCTGATACTCTATTGTAAAAATCCGTCATTTCCAGAGAATGAACGACTGCGGCAACCTCTCAACTTCAAAAAAACGCTGCTGTTTTTCCTTCTCTGTGCAGCGCTGTAGGATTTACTTTCATGAGGTTATCAAGATGCATTTACCCCCTCCTGGGACTGCTTGCGTGCCGGAGGCTGGGGATTGAGGGGGTGGATCTTTGTTTACAGAAAGCTGTAGCAGGGTTCAACTACGAAAAAACTTCCCATCCACTATGAGGGAACGAAATCCGATCCGCGTAAAGATAGTTATCCGTATTTGCGAAGGAGCGAAGCGACTGCGGCAATCTGCTTTTACAAAACGATATTAGGTCAGTTGATCGAATTGTTGCAGGCCAAATCGCATATTCCAACATGCCTGCTTTGCCACTTCCAACACCCTGCAGCCTGGCTGTATGTAGTCATTCTGAACGAAGTGAAGAATCTAAAAGTTGGTTTTTCAGCTCAATTGAGTGGAAGACTTAGCTTAGTTGTCTTAAAAGGAAAATCTTTTGCGAGAATCAGAATAAGAATCTGGCTTTTTCTGTTCGTCATTAGTATGATAGCCATCCGAAGGGAATACAATAAAAGACACGGCAGATCGA
>CAZYIJ010000115.1:0-6765 GCA_964647425.1 uncultured Anaerolineaceae bacterium | reverse complement strand
AGCTGTTTTTGTCTCACAGTGGAACGGCCATATCGTCGTTCTGGAACTAATTAATCGACCCTCCTGTCCAATAGGGTAGAATTGTTGTGTTCGGGAAGTGCTATGAAAACAAAAAAACTGATTTCCCTCCTGGTTATTTCTTTTGTGTTGGTTTTATCTGCCTGCGTTCCTATGAGCCCGGGAGGTCTGACTGCGGGTCAACAAACAGCGATAGCAGGTACGGTTACAGCAGTAATCGAGCAAGATAGGACACAATCTCTCCAAATCGAAACTGCGACGCCTGCGATAACTCCACAGGAAACTACAACCACATCAACCGTTCCTTCTGAAATTACTCTTACTCCAACAGCGACCAAAAAAGCTCCTTCACAGGAAGTGATTGGTCCTGAAACTTATCCGGAAGGTGTGAATCCACTGACGGGTCTTAAAGTAGCGGACCCATCACTGTTGCACCGCAGACCGGTGGTCATGAAGGTCTCCAACCATCTGATCGACTATCAGGCTCACTGGGGGCTTTCTTCAGCGGATATTGTGTTTGATTATTACATTGGTTGGGGCAGTGATCGCTATGCCGCACTCTACTATGGGCAGGATTCCAGCAAAATCGGACCAGTGCGCTCGATTCGACGAGTCGATGGACACCTGGGCAGCCTTTATCAGGCGGTATTTGGTTCTACCGGAGGGGATAAGATAGACGTTTTACCCTATCTTGACTTCTACATTCCTGGGCGCTACTTTACTGATAAATATCTCTGTCCAGGCGTCTGCGATGACGGAAGAAATTATGTTTACAGCGTTTTCGGTGATTCTGCTGCGCTTTCAAGTTATTTCAATTATCTTGGCTATGGAAAAGAAGATCCTGATTTGAGTGGCATGTCCTTTTCAGAACAGCCCCCTCAAGGAGGAGAACCAGGCGCGAGTGTTTGGATCATTTGGACTGATGTGGGCAAAGCCCAATGGATCTACAACCCGGAAACTGGCAAATATCACAATTGGACCATCGATGAGAGCACTTACTATACCTATCAGCCCCTGATAGACCAGAACACTGGGGAACAACTCAGTTTTTCGAATGTTATAGTGTTGAAAGCCCCCTATACCGAAATCAAGGGCACACTGCACAATATCGATCTGGTTGGTAACACAAGCGGATATGAAGCAACTGTCTTTAGAGATGGGATGGCTTACGAAATTTTCTGGAAAACGCCCCAAAGCGACAAACCTATCCAGTTTCAGGACGCACAAGGAAATCCTTTTCACTTAAAACCGGGCAACACCTGGATAGCGATCTTCGGGTTGACCTCACCTTCAGCAGTCGAGAATGGCGACTGGAGCATCACCTTTAATATGCCCTGATATGCGTACATTGATACTTTCTGACATTCATGCTAACCTGACAGCCCTTCAGGCTGTTTTAAAAACTGCTGAGACTGTGGATCAGGTCTGGTTTCTGGGTGATGTTGCCGGTTATGGTCCTGATTTAAACGAATGTATTGAGTTGCTCTCTTCTCAGCCCAATCTACAGGCACTAATGGGTAACCATGACGCCGCTTTGATGGATTTTATCTCTATAGACCGGTTTAATTACGAAGCCGCGGAAGCTATTCGGGTTCAATCCAGTCTAATTAATCATCAAAGCCGCGACTTTTTGGAATTATTGCGCCTCAAAGTTGAAATCGATCAGCTGACTTTAGTGCACGGCAGCCCGCGCAATCCGATTTGGGAATACATTCTCAGTCCCAGAACAGCCAAAGCAAATTTTGATGACTTTTTAACTCAAGGATGCCTCATTGGGCACACGCATGTACCATCCATCTTTGTCTTAAAAGAAGATGGCAATGTTCAGACCTTGCTGCCAGACAATGGAGATCGTTGGAAGCCAGAAGGTCGCTTCATCTTGAATCCGGGTTCGGTTGGGCAACCAAGAAATTTCGATGCCCGCTCATCTTTTGTCATCTGGGATGATGAAGAAGGAACTTTTCTTTTCAAACGGATCAATTACGACATTGAATCAGTTGCCGAACGTATAATTCAATTAGGGATCCCAAAACGTCAAGCCAGCCGTCTTTTGTCAGGTACTTAATCTCTTTTCCCCCTCCCTAATAGCTGGTTGACCGGAACTTTTCCCGGTTGGTTGCGTCTAAGTAATGAGAACGCCGTTAAAGAATGGAGAATTATGAAAAAGAAATTGCTATTAGTAGGTTTGATCTTGTTACTTTCGCTGAGTGCCTGTGCTAAATCTTCCTCACCTGAATATGCATCGCCTCAGATGCCTCAGGAGAATATGGATTTTGGCTATGAAGTCCCCGCCATGGAAGAGGCAACCGGGCTTGAACCGAAACCTGAAGCTGGTATTGCCGAAGGTCAGGAACGATTGGTGATCCAGACGGCTTCTTTGCGTGTCTCCGTAGCAGATACCGTTGCGGCGATGCAGCAGACATCCGATCTGGCAAAACAATTGGGTGGGTATGTAGTTAGCACCAATCGCTATACTGAAACAACATACAATAACGCTTCTTACCCTCACACTTCCATCGTGATTCGTGTTCCTTCTGAAAAATTGGAGCAGGCGATGGAGTCTGTGCGACAACTTTCTGCAAATGGAAAGGATGGCGTACTTTCTGAAAGCCTGTCAGGTCAGGATGTGACTTCTGATTTTGTTGATTCATCATCCCGCTTGCGCAACCTGAAGGCTGCGGAAGAACAATTGATGGTCTTGATGGAAAATACTGAGGATCTGGAAGCAACCATGAGCGTTTTCCGCGAGTTGACTAACATTCGCAGTCAGATTGAAGTACTTGAAGGTCACATCAAATATTTACAGGAATCCTCCGCTCTTTCATCCCTGTCTGTTGATTTTGTGGCCGAAGCTTCGCTGCAACCGATCGAGATTGGTGGATGGAAGCCACAGGGTGTGGTGCGAGAATCACTGCAGCGTCTGGTCCGCACCTTCCAGCAGGTCGTTGATTTCCTGATCCGCTTTGGAATTACCTGTCTGCCGTTCCTGATCCCGTTAGGTGTTGGAATTTTCTTCCTTGTTCGTGCGATCCGTAAGTCTGCTGCCAAACGCAAGGAAAAAAGAACTGATAGTGCAGTGGTTGAGACCTATAAAGAGACTGATAAAAAGTAGTGGTCGAGGTTAGTTGTAAGCCGGATTCGTTTACAGGATCCGGCTTATTTTGTAAAACGAGATTGCTTCGTCGCTGCGCTCCTCGCAAAGACGGAGTTTCATTTGTCCGAGCGAGGAGACACTTCCTTTGTCAGAGTGACAAGAAAGAAGGTCCTTACTGCGGCAGGATGAAAATATGGAAAGATAAAAGATCAGAAATCGACTTGGATTCGAGAATCCGGGTCAAGAACGACCGGAATCCGGATGATATTTGTGTCCAAAGCCTGCCATTGGACAGGTTTGCCACTCTGATAAATCCGTATCGGAGTGGTTTGCGCATAGATGAAAATATTCCCCTTCACTTTTCGACCTAAATCCAACTTGAATTCCAGGTTTGAGCCATTCACATGCCATTCTTTCAACTCTATTCCCTGGGCGAGATGCAAATCGCTTCCCAAATAGACTAAATCCGCCATTTCACGCAAAGCGATCAAGCGTACACCGTGAGGCGGTACTTGCTTGAAAGTGTGCTGACCGTCAAGGACGGCAATTTCTCCAGTCCAGAATTCACGCATTAAGGTTGATCGTTTTTCCAAGCCCCAATCACTTAGCTTAAGTATCAGGTCTGCCGGATGATCTTCCCAATTAAAGAGCGCGATCACCTTCCATTCGTCCTCACAGTTTTGAAGCGTTTGACTCAACTGAGCAGGCATATTGTTTGTAAACAAATCTCGCACAAGCGGGTTGGGAGGCAGAACCGGAAGCAAAGAAGCAGCCAATTTGCGCCGTTCCGGACTGAGCCGGGTCATGTCATCTGAGATCAAAACTGCGCCGCCTGTCAGGCTTATCGCAGTAGCCAGCGATTGTACTTCGGCCAAACTCAGGTTTGAATCTTCGCGAACTAAGAGACCGTCCGGGTCGTTTACCCAAAGGTGTGGGTCCATTGACGAACGCGTAAGGATATTTTGGATCGCGTTACGGGCAGCGGGCATGTTTGGTTCTTTGCGAAATGGTAACTTTATTCCATTTACTTGCGGTTCCCAATCGGGG
The DNA here is from genome assembly GCA_964647425.1 of uncultured Anaerolineaceae bacterium. Lineage (GTDB taxonomy): Bacteria > Chloroflexota > Anaerolineae > Anaerolineales > Anaerolineaceae > Mesolinea. Next base: position 2,606 of record CAZYIJ010000115.1, on the reverse strand, counting down.
CTGACATCCGCGCTAATGCGCATCATATCAAAAATACCAATTCCCGGACCGATGGGGCAGCCGCACCCGAGCAGGATCGTCTGATCCCCTGCTTCCTCCCGGATAATTTCGAGCCCTTTCCGCAAAATTTGTGCACGTGTCTTAGTTGGATCACGGTGCTCGCCTGGCAGCGCTGCTGCATAGAGAAAATCCAGTTTGAGATAAGGGAAATTCCACTCTTGAACTGCGGCGCGGATTACCTCACGAATATAATCTTGTACCTCCGGGTGGGTCAGGTCAAGTGCGCGACCGAGCTTTTCCCAAACGAAACCGCTGTTTACCAGATTTCCCATTTTATTTTTCAAGAGCCATCCGGGGTGATCCTGGGTTAGGTGGGAATGCCGTTCGACAATGAAAGGTGCGAGCCACACTCCTGGCGTGAAGCCAGCCTGGACAATGTCTTGAGAAAGGTCTTTCAAGCCATCCGGGAATTTTTGGTTGAACTTCAACCAGCTTCCAACATCCTGTTGAAAGCCATCATCGATTTGAAAAATATCAAGCGGCAATTCGGGTTGGTGGTGCTGGATGGCCTGCAGGTTTTGTCGCAGAATTTCCGGAGTAATTTGTTGAAAATACTGATACCAGGAGCACCAGCCAGTGGGAGTCTTTATTCGCTCCCGGACCTGGTTTTCCTGCGCTACTGCCTGGAAGTAAACAGAAAACGGTTGTGGATCGTGAATGTCAAAAAATTGCCAGGCAAGCCAGTCACTCTGAAGGGACTCACCAGGTGCAAGTTCAATTTCGTCGCAATTTGCCCAAACCTGCAAATCCGGCTCAGGGTGCAAGGTCGAGGTGAGGGATCCAAACTGCTCTTTTTGAGAGAGGAAGCCGCAAATCAAACCAGTTTCAGCATCGTGGTCAAGCAGAGCGGCAAACATGTCGGACGAAAATGCAGACTTGCTTTTGGTAATGGGCGTGCCAGCATTGTAGAGCATCGGGTGAGAAAGTGGACCCAATTTACTGCGATTCTGTCGCTGTCCATACTGCCACGTCCCGGTAGGTGACCAGCTTTGCCAACCATTACTGTAAAATGCCGTTTTGAAGGGCTGTCGGTTAGAAAAGATCAAACTGCCTGCTTGCACGTCTGCGAAGATGAATTTTATTGGATAGAGGTTTTTGTCTGACTTGTTTTCCAAGCGCACGCGTTGAAATAAGAAGGGCTTGTCAAGGGGCACCCCGAAGACAACAGACAACTCTATCCCGGTTTTTTGTTCGAGATATTGGAGAGTTAGCGTCTTGAGTGCACCATGGTGGGATTGACCTCCACAATCCTCGTGTACTGATTTGAAGACTAAATCAAGAGATTTAGAGTTACCAAGTTCCAGTCCAAACCTGGAATGTTCAATTTTCGCACCTGGATATCGTGACGAGGTCAGGGAAAAAGCTAATTGTTCTGGGTAGATGGTAAATTGCAGCCACGGATTGGAAAGCGCAATCATGCTTTCCCCCAGACATTCAGGATGTCTTCAAAGGGGATGGGTCCTTCACGTAAGAGAGTTGGCACATCACTTTGGCAATCGATAATGGTTGAGGCTTTGCCTCCTAAGAGTTTGCCGCCATCCAGAATAAGTGAAACTCGACATTTTAGCTGCGCGTAGACATCCACTGCTGTGGTTGGGTTTTGGCTACCAGAGATGTTCGCACTGGTCACTGCCAGTGGTCCAGTCTGTTGTAGCAAACTAAGCGCAAAGTGATGGTCCGGCATGCGCACAGCCAGCCCGGGGTAGGGGCTGAGGGAAGGGGGCAGCCCAGCTTTTTTTGGGACTACCAACGTTAGGGGTCCTGGCCAAAAAACTTGCATCAAAGCCATGACTTGTGGCTCGATTATTGAAGCGAGCTGATCAAGTTGCTGCAGATCTCCTACCAAAACCGGAATGGCTTTTTCGTCTGGGCGCTGTTTAGCTGCATAAATTTTCTGCAGGCTGGTCTCATTGATCCTTCCTGCCAGCCCATAGAGAGTATCTGTTGGGAAGACGATCAATTCGTTCGCACTCAAGGCAGCCAATGCGAGAGGGATGGCTTGTGGATCATCGATCGAGACGATTGGGTTTTGAAGGTCACTCATTTCAACTCGATTCTGATCATGCGATCCCGTTCGGCAAGATCCTGGTGCAGGCTAACTTCAGCGTCTGGAAAATACCTTTCAGCCAGTTTCTGGGTTTCTGCCCCGAGAGTTTCTTCAATTTCAAGCAGAACAAGACCGGGTTTGTTGACAAAGGCAAGAGCCTTTTGAAGGAGTTCGTCGATGAGGTCTAAACCACTCTCACCGCCATCCAATGCCAGGATGGGTTCCCAGGGCAAACTGTTTACTTCGACCAATTTTTTTGTTGGGATATATGGTAGGTTTGCGCAAACCAGGTCAACTGGCTGCATGTCATCAGGCAGCAGATTGCATTGTACAAACTTTATACGGTCAGCTGATTTGTGTTTTTTTGCATTTTTTTGCGCTACAGATAGCGAAGCTTCAGAAAGGTCGGTTGCCAACATTTGCAGATCCGGACAATTGTCTATCAGGCTGATCGCGATGCAGCCTGAACCAGTGCCCACATCAAGACCTTTTCTGGCGG
>CAZYIJ010000114.1:0-6841 GCA_964647425.1 uncultured Anaerolineaceae bacterium | reverse complement strand
CTACTGCCTGCTGCAACACCACCAGTATGGAAGGTTCTCAGGGTCAGCTGAGTACCAGGCTCACCGATAGATTGAGCTGCAACGATGCCAACAGCTGAACCAAGATTTACCATCTTATTGCGACCAAGATCAGTGCCATAACAACGTGCACAAATACCATGAACCAGTTCACAGGTCAGAGGTGAGCGCACATAAACTTCGTTTATTTCCGCTTCGTTGATCATTGTGATCATATCTTTGGAGATCAATTCATTTCGGTCGGCAAGAATCTCACCGGTCACTGGATGCACCAGTCTTTGAGCCAATAAACGGCCAATCAAACGATCGCCAAATGGCTGACCCGCGATGTCATCTGCTCTATTGATCCAAATGCCTTCATCAGTGCCACAATCCTCATTATTGATAATGATATCCTGGGCAACATCCACCAAACGGCGGGTCAGATAACCAGCTTCTGCAGTACGCAGCGCGGTGTCTGCAAGACCTTTGCGGGTACCGTGAGTAGAAATAAAGTATTCCAAAGCCGACAGACCTTCACGGAAGTTGGATCGGATAGGCATTGGGATGATACGACCGGAGGGGTCAGCAACCAAACCACGCATACCAGCCATCTGGGAAATTGGGCTAAAACCGCCCTTTGTCGCACCAGATTGCGCCATGGTGGAAAGATTGCCATTCGGATCGAGGTGAGCCCGCACAGCCTTACCCACTTTTTCAGTGGTATCTTGCCAAACTTTGATAATGTTGTTATTTTGCTCTATTTCCGAAGATAAACCTCGATTGTAGGCCTTTTGAATCTCCTCGACAGCAATCAGTGCATCTTCGATATATTCCTTTTTCTCTGGTGGCACAGTGATGTCAGAAACAGCCAGGGTTGAACCTGATTGTGTAGCGTAACGGAAACCAATTTCCTTCACACTGTCAGCGATGCGGGTGGTCTCTTTGAGACCTTCTGTATCGTAAATTTCACTGATTAGATCACGCACACCACCCTTATCCAGGGTTTTGTTGATGAATTTCATCCTGTCAGAAAGAATGTCATTAAATATTGCCCGACCGACTGTCGTATTGATAATTCTTTTCTCAGATTCAGCCAATCGATCATCATTTTCGCTGTACCATGTCTCGACGCGAAGTTTAATGCGGGTATGTACCTTTACCTGACCAAGCTGGTAGGCTAACAAAACCTCGTCGATAGAACCGAAAATCCTAAGATCGCCAGCCTGGGGTAAAGTTGGTTCCATGGTCAGGTAATAAACACCTAATACCATGTCCTTTCCTGGGGAGATTACTGGTTCACCACTGGCGGGCTTGAGAAGGTTTCTGCTTGCGAGCATCAAATCGCGTGCTTCCAAAACAGCTTTTTCAGAAAGCGGCACATGTACAGCCATCTGATCACCGTCAAAGTCAGCATTGAATGCGGTCGTCACAAGCGGGTGTAATTGAATAGCACTACCTTCAACAAGGATCGGCTCAAAAGCCTGGATACCAAGGCGGTGAAGAGTTGGGGCACGGTTTAACAAAACCGGACGTTCCTTGATAACTTCTTCAAGCACTTCCCAAACTTCAGGACGATTTCTCTCGATATATTTCTTTGCGCCTTTAATGTTGCTTGTGTAACCACGTTTTTCAAGACCGGCAATCACAAAGGGACGGTAAAGTTCCAACGCCATCGTCTTGGGCAACCCGCACTGGTATAACTTGAGATGCGGACCAACGACGATTACAGAACGTCCTGAGTAATCAACACGTTTACCTAATAAGTTGCGGCGGAAGCGGCCCTTCTTTCCCTTGAGCATATCTGAAAGGGAGCGAAGTTCACGGCGACCACGACGCGAGAGCAGACGTCCACGCTGTGAGTTATCGATCAGCGAGTCTACTGCTTCCTGGAGCATTCGTTTTTCATTGCGGACAATAACATCCGGAGCGCCTAATTCGAGCAGTCTTTTGAGACGATTATTGCGATTGATCACACGGCGATAGAGATCGTTCAGGTCAGAAGTAGCAAATCGCCCGCCATCCAATTGAACCATTGGGCGCAAATCTGGAGGAATAACAGGCAATGCAGTCAGGATCATCCATTCCGGTTTGTTAGTTGAGCGTCGGAATGCTTCAACAACCTTCAATCGACTGGTTGCTTTCTTACGTTTCTGCTTGCTCTTGGTAGTTCGGGCTTCAGTCCAAAGTTCTTCTGAAAGAGCATCCAGGTCCATGCGGCGCAGAATGTCATAAAACGCTTCAGCGCCCATGTCTGCTTTAAAGACATTGCCCCAACGTGATTTTAATTCACGATAACGTGATTCGCTCATGAAAGTGAATGGCTCAAGTTCAAACAGTTCGTCACGTTTGCGGGCATTTTCAGTTTTAGTCAGCCCTTCTTCGTCGTCCAATTGGCTGCGAAGATTTTCCATGGTCAAATCGGCTTCAGCTTTGATTTCTTCCCGCTTCATGGCCAGTTTTTCCAGTCGTTCGCTTCGTTCAGTCTTGAGACTCTTCTCAAGATTTTCCATATGCGCACGAACCAGGTCCTGAACATCAGCAACATGCTTACCGGTGACTTCCTGACCGGGCTCAACAATAGTCTGTTTTACACCCTCAACATCGAAAACAATAGCTTTACGAATGGTCTTCCCTGTTTTCTCTCCAAGCTCACGCTCAAGATCCTGACCTGCAGAAATCACAGGTTCAAACAGGCTTGCGACCTTCTCGTCATATTCGTTTTCAACAGCGGCAATTTGGGTGTCAAGTTGTTTTAATAGAGCATCACGTTGCTTTTTGGTTTCAGCAATTTTTCCGTTCAGCTGTTCGCCAAGTTCACGTTCCGAAACGCTGATTTCGTCTTCCAAGCGCTTTAGCGCTTTCTGACGACCGTCCTCGTCAACATAGGTGACGATGTATTGTGCAAAATAAAGCACGCGATCCAGATTCTTGCGGGAAATATCCAGCAGTAAACCAAGATAAGAAGGGATCCGGCGGGTGTACCAGATATGTGCTACTGGTGCAGCCAGATCAATGTGCCCCATCCGCTCACGACGAACAGATGACTTGGTAACTTCAACACCACATTTATCGCAGACGATGCCCTTGTAACGAGGGTTCTTATACTTTCCGCAATAACATTGCCAGTCGCGAGTTGGTCCGAAGATCGCTTCGCAGAACAAGCCATCCTTTTCAGGGCGCAGACGACGGTAGTTGATAGTTTCGGGTTTGAGGACTTCACCATAAGACCAACTTCTGATCACTTCGGGTGAAGCAAGGTTAATTCGCAGTGCTTTCATTGCTTTTGTTTCCACTCATACCTCCAATACGGTGAGGATATTTTAAGACACGAAAAACCCGCTGGAACCTCTTCTTCCAGTGTGTTTCCGCTTTTTTCGTATATTTTCGCAAACTAGTATTATAGAACTTATCTCACTATTCTGTCAAGTTCTTTTGGGTCGAGTTTGTCAATTTCACTCAAATTCTCGTTTTAATGACAATTTTGAGGGTTCGCTCATTCAAGTTATCTTCTTTTCTGGCAGAAGTATAATCGTTTTTTAGGTCAAATTTAAGTCTAGGACGACTTCTTCAGTCCTTCAAGTCGATGTAGAGGAATGTCAAGGTAGAACAAACTTCCGACACCCAATTTGCTTTCCAGGCTGATCGTTCCTCCGTGTTTTTCCGCGATTGATTTCACAATTGCCAATCCTAAGCCCTGCCCTCGATTTTCAAAGTTTGGTTCGTCGTCAATATAGAAAAAGCGATTAAATATGCGCGACTGATCCAGGGGCGCAATCCCCTTGCCGTGGTCTTGCACTGTCACGTGCATCCAGGACGCATCTTTTTCTGCTTTGATCAAAACTGTCTCGCCCCTGGGACTGAATTTGATCGCATTTTCCACCAGGTTATAAATTGCTTGTTGCAGTAAAATCCGGTCCGCTGAGATGTACGGTGCTTTGATCGTACCAAAATCAGCATTTACCGATATCTTCTTTTGTTGTGCCTGGACGTTCAACATCGCAATTGTTTCATTGATCATTTCCTTGATGTCAAAGGTGGTATAGATCAACCCAACATCAGCATCCAGCCTTTCCATGTCCAATACCTTGCTCACCAAACGTTTCATATCTTCAATTCCAGCTTCCAGACGATTGACCAGCACTTCTTGCTGATCGCTCAAATTGCCAATATGCTTGATAAGGCTTGTGTATCCTTTCATCAATTTCAATGGTGAACGGAGATCGTGGCTGATATTGCTTACAAATTCATTCTTCTCTTTATTTACCTGGTTGATCCAGTGATAGTCTTTCAAATAAATGATTGTGCCTGTGTCTCTACCTTCCAATTTTACAGGATATACATCAACCCCATATTCTTTTTGATTTGAGAGCGTGACTGTCTTGTTGCGACCCTTTGCTGCCCTACTGCTTTGAGTCAATTCGATCAGCCTGGATTGAATGATCTGATGTCCTTCAGGTACACTTTTTGTCAAACCAACCGAATCTTCTACCAGGTCTTTGCTGGCAAGGTTCTGGTACAAAATCGTACCACTCGAGTCAACTACCAGAATTGGATCAGGAATTGAGTTGAGCAGTTGGTTCAACCAGCTTTTTTCAGTCTGAACCTTGAGAATCTGTTCTTTTGTTTTCAATGTAGCCGAAGCTCGATAGGCAAGTTCCTTATAAAGTTCAAGTTCCTCATCACTAATCCAATGGTTTTGCTCAAACCCTACCCAGAGGATACCCTGGATCGATGCTCCCCCGCTCAATTGCAGAGCAATTAAGGCTTGTGGATATGGCGTGCCAGGCGTCAGCCCAAAGTATTGGTCGATTTTGATATTGCTGAGCACGAGTTGTTCCTGATCAGCGATCTTTTCCAGGATCAACGTGTCAAGATAGGCATAATTTCGGGTTTGTTCACCTTGACCGATCCGCAACCTCATTTCCGCTTTTCTGCTCAATGGTGAGGTCTCAAGCAGAACGATACGAGCCGAATTTGCATCCCTGGTCAGGGCAGCTCGCAGGATCGAGGACATGACAAGATCATATCCTTCCCGGGAGTAATGAGTTGGGTCGAGTGATAACAAACGCTCCTGGGTGTCAGTACGCACTTGCAAGCTTCGACGCAGGTTGTTGAGTGAATCAAAAATCGCTTTTTCTCCACTTGTGCGGGGCGCAACTTGTTTATCATAGTCAAAATTGCCCTGGCTCAATTGGTTGATCTGCTCGATAACAGAGCTAAAAACACTGCCTATGCCCTGGTCAATCAGGAAAGACTTCGGTTTCCAATCCTCTTTGAGGTATCGAATAAAAAAGTAGAGTGCAACTGCAGATACAACAAATTCTGGCAAGTGAGTGACCCACAACGAGATTGCCTGAGTAAGAATGGTGACAACATCTTTCAATCCATGCACAAAGGCGAGGTTGAATTGCCAGAGCATCCAAAAAGGCAAGCTCAGCATTGCAGCTTCAAAGAGTTTGCTCAAAACCGTACGCCAATTGCTCGTGTCTTCAGGCGTCTCGTTGATCAAAACCGCAAAAAGCAGGCTGATGCCAGAATAAAAAAGAATCGCTAACAGGTCCTGCCCAAAAAACAGTAACTGACCAACTCCGGTCAGAATTCCCAGTACAATCGCAGCCAAGGGACCTATTGTTCCTACTGCTATCATAACTGGCACAAGGCTCAATAGCGGCACAATCAGGTCGTAAAAATCTGCTTCAAAGCCCAGAACCTGACCATCAAACGGTCTTACAACAGCGAAAAGGAAAGGCAAGACCAACAAAGTCAGGATGTAGAGCCAACGGTTTTTGAGAATTTCTTTCTGGCATGAAAAATCGATATGCTTCAGGCAGATAAAAACCATCGCTGCCAGGAAAACCAAGGGGAATATCAGAGACGCTGGTCTGAAAACCTGAGCACTCAGGCTCGTTGTTAATGCGATTATGAAATTTCTCCCGGATTCTTGAGCCATGATCGGAAATTATAGCACGAGCGACCTGTGAAATCGAGAAAAAGCATAGAACAGTCGCTTGTCTCTGCAACGGACAAAGCAACCCCCTTATGGGATTGCGCAGACTATTACAGAGATCTAAGACTTATGGAGGTTCGCGTGACTAATGATTACTGATCTACGAACAATAACCACTTTAGTTTGCCGGACAACAGCATTTAGCCAGTACCAGTTGTTCGACCATCGATTTTCACTTTTCCCTGCCCCATCAAACCCGTATTCGTGATAAGATTGCGCCTTCGAGGAACCTGCAATGAACCCAACCCATATCGGTGAATTTTCTGCACTATTGACTGCCTTTTTCTGGGTCATCTCTGGCCTCTTTTTTGAACGTGCCAGCAAGCGTACAACCTCGCTGGCAGTCAGTTTTTTGCGCATGATCTTCGGATTGGGCATCATAAGCGTCTTGCTGTGGATAATCCGCGGAAATCCCTTTGCCAGCGATGCCCCGCCTTCTGCCTGGTTGTGGCTCTCGCTTTCAGGCGTGGTTGGCTTCGTAATCGGCGATATTTTTCTTTTCGAAGCCTACGTGCGCATCGGCACGCGTATCACGCTGCTCCTGATGAGCCTCTCACCTGTTCTGACCGGTGTGCTGAGCTACTTCATCTTCGGTGAGGTTCTGGAACCATTGATGGTTGTGGGCATCGCCCTCACCCTGGTAGGTATTGCGGTGGTCATTCTGACCCGTGGGGATAAGAAAAAACTAAAATTACGTGTGAATTCCTATGGGGTTTTCTGCGGTCTGATGGGAGCAATCGGTCAGTCTGTTGGGCTGATCCTGAGCAAACAGGGCATGGGGAATTATGACCCATTTGCCGCCACCCAGATACGCATTATTGCCTCGATCGCTGG
>CAZYIJ010000113.1:0-6942 GCA_964647425.1 uncultured Anaerolineaceae bacterium | reverse complement strand
TCGATCTGCCGTGTCTTTTATTGTATTCCCTTCGGATGGCTATCATACTAATGACCACTGCATAAGAAATTTCGTTTTGTGTGCTCCCACCAGTTTTCATTTCTGAAATTTCCCGTACTGCTCCTACATCGTCCAACAATGCAAAAATTTGTGCTTGAACATCTTCAGTGATTGCAGCCTTCATTTGATCCGTAAAAATCGCTGCAAGTCCATCTGCATCACGCTGGTTTAACAGTGTTATTACATTTTCAGCTGCTGTCTTGACCTCAGCCTCATCAAAGCCTTGCGGTAGTTTTGCGGCACAACCGACGAGCATAACCAGGCTCAAAGTAGTTAAAAGTAGTACCGAAAATACACTCAACAATTTGTTCTTATTCATCAACAGCCTCTTTTTGATAGTATTTTCTTGAAAAAATTACATATATCACCAACAGCAGCGCAATACCGGCAAGTAAGCCCTCTAATTGCAGAATCCCCAATCCAAACTTTCCAGCCAAAGGAATCAAGGCATTGACCAAGCCATGTGCCAGAATAGTCAGAAACAAATACCGCAACCGCTGGTCAAGTTGAAAACCATTCCAAACCATAACTGAGAAGCCTATGTGTATGGTAATTGCAAGTAATCTTTCAACTACTGGCAAGATTATTTGACCTGGTTCCAGCACACCAGCCATTGCCCAAATTGGTGACAATAACCAAACAGCCTCGCAAAGCCCATGTCCCAAACCAAATACAACCGGTTCCCAAAACTGCGATTTAGTAGGCTTTATCACAAGCGCTTTGAAGGCAAAACGACCGCTCTCCTCGAAAATACCTGCACTCATGGCAATCAGGATTCCAGTGAACAAAGGGTAAGACATCACCCAAAGCAAAAATCCGGTTTGATTTTCCAGCCATCCTAATAGCGGTACGCGTGTAAGAATCTGAGTGACGAGAAAACAAAGTGCACCAAGCAAAAAAACGACGAAAATCCTCCAGATTGACTGGGGTTTCGCAGGTGTTTGGATGGTTTCGGGGATTTCAGTGAGCATTGCCAAATTTTAACATAATGGCAAGTACTTGATAGGGGCAATGTAAGCCACTTCGGATATTACTACTAACCGATGATAAAATTCACCTCAAGGAGACTAACATGACACAAAAACAATGGGCTAAAGCCCCAGAATTTACCCTTGACCTAAAAAAGAAATACTCAGCCACTTTCAAAACAGACAAAGGTGACATCAAGGTAGCCTTATTTGCCAGCAAAGTGCCTAGTACAGTTAACAATTTCGTCTTTCTGGCACGGGAAGGTTATTACGACGACACCATTTTTCACCGTGTGATCCCCGATTTCATGGCGCAAGGTGGCGATCCCACTGCCACAGGTCGCGGCGGTCCTGGCTATTCCTTCCGCGATGAGTTTGACCCTGCCCTCAAGCACAACAAACCGGGCATCCTTTCGATGGCAAATGCTGGTCCAAATACCAACGGCTCGCAATTTTTCCTGACTCATGTTCCCACCCCCTGGTTGGACAACAAACATGCTGTTTTTGGTGAAGTAATTGAAGGGTTGGATGTGCTTCTTTCAATACCCGCCCGTGATCCAATGATGTTCGGTTCGCCCGCAGTAAAACTTCACAGCATCGAAATCAGCGAAGAATAAAAGGGAGGAAAGGTGGCAGAATTATCGATCAACGGTCGTGACCTCACCATCGAACAAGTAGTAAAGGTTGCGGATGACCCAACTATCCGCGTTATTATCGCGCCGGATGCGATTCCCGCCATCAACCGAGCCTCTGAGGCAGTCCAGCAGTTTATTCGTGAAGGGCACATTGCCTACGGCATCACAACTGGTTTTGGTGCCTTCAAAGATACATTGATCCCGGTCGATGACGTCGAAAAGCTGCAGGAGAACATCATTCTCAGCCATGCGGTTGGTGTCGGAGCCTTGCTCGATGACCGTACAGTCCGAGCCATAATGCTCATCCGAGCCAATACGCTTGCCAAAGGTCATAGCGGCATCCGCCTTCAGACGATCGAACTGCTTCTGGAATTGCTCAATCGCAACATTCTGCCAATAATCCCTTCCAAAGGTTCTTTAGGTGCCAGCGGCGATCTTGCTCCTCTCGCCCATATGTCACTGCCCATGCTGGGTGTAGGCCAAGTGAAGGTCGAAGGACAGATCCTCGAAGCAAAAGATGCCCTGCAAAAGGCTGGTCTGTCGCCTATCAAACTGGCAGCTAAAGAAGGTCTTGCTTTGACCAACGGCACCACGATGATGACCGCCATCGGTGCGTTGTTGGTAGATTCTTCCGAATCATTAATGGAAACCGCAAATTGTGCCGGAGCACTCTCAATTGAGGCACAGAACGGCACGCTTCGAGCGTTCATGCCGCAAATTCACGCAGCCCGACCGCAGCGGTTCCAGGCTGAAATTGCAGCACATATCCGCAACCTGCTGCAAGGCAGCCAGCTCACTCGTCCTGACGATTCTAAAAACGTACAGGACGCTTATACCTTGCGCTGCATTCCCCAAGTGCACGGGGCGGTGCGCGGTGCCATCGATTATGCCCGCTCAGTTGTGGAAGTTGAGTTAAATTCGGTCACCGATAATCCGCTGCTTTTCTTTGAAAGTGATCAGACCGAGGTTATCTCTGGCGGCAACTTTCATGGTGAGCCCCTGGCACTTGCACTCGATTTTCTGGCGATCGGCCTGGCAAGTTTAGGTAATATGTCCGAACGACGCATCGCTAAGCTTATCGATAATCACACAAAATACTATCCCTCTTTCCTGGCTGCCAAAGGTGGGCTGAATTCCGGATTTATGCTTTTACAATACACTGCGGCAGCACTCGCCTCAGAAAACAAGACACTCGCCCACCCTTCCAGCCTCGATTCGATTCCCTCTTCTGGAAATGTGGAGGACCATGTCAGCATGGGTGCGAATGCTGCAAACCACTGTGCGCAGGTTTTGGAAAATGTAATCACGATCATCGCCATAGAAATAATGGCCGCAACTCAAGCCATCGATTTCAGACTTTTAGATGATTCAAGCCTTAAACAAGGCCCAGGAACCTATTTGGCTATGCGCAGAACGCGTGAATTTGTGCCTTTCTTTGAGAAAGATTCCTTCTTCCAGCCGTTTTTGCTCAAGTTGGTTGATTCGGTTCGCTCAAGAGAGTTTTGTAAGCTCGTTTAGTGGTCTTTTTACGCAAGCCGGGTCGCACATCTGTTCCGACCCGGCAAATTGTTTTTTCCAATTAAAAACCAACAGAATTAGCTCAGACGATTCAGGGAGATTTTTTATTCCCAAATCCCCGAAATCTTCGCGCCGCATCTTGGGCAAAGACCGTGTTCAATTTTGTTCTCCGTCACCCATAAAGTGCTCCTGAAAACAAGTGGCTCACCGCAAACCGGACAGTAAGTGTCCTCAAACCTGCCTAAATTTCCACCATAAACGAACTGCAGGCCGGCATCCTTCCCGGTTCTCAATGCATTTACAATCGTTTCCGGGGCTGTTGCCTGGATTTCCTGAAACTGCGGTTGGGGATAATAGCGGCTGATGTGCCAGGGAGTGGCCTTCCCCAGCTCGTTCGCAATAAACTCTGCTATGCCGCTGATTTGCGCTTGGTCATCGTTGATGCCGGGTATCAGCAAGGTGGTTATTTCCAGCCAAACACCTGTCTGTTTCAGAGTCAGGCAATTATCCAAGATTGGACGCAGATGGGCGCCAGTAAACTTGCGATGCACGCTGTCATCAAACGCCTTGATATCAACATTGATAGCATCCATAAGTTGCAGATACTCGACCAACATTTGTTCTGACATATACCCATTGCTGACCCACACATTCTTCAGCCCTTCCTCCCTGGCCAAAACTGAAACATCCCTTACATATTCATAAAAAATAGTTGGTTCAGTGTAGGTATAAGAAATGCTCGCACATCCGTTTACCAACGCTGCCTTAACTACCTCCTCAGGGGCTGTGAAGGGCAAACGATCCGGATCATTACGATTTGAACGCTGGGAAATATCCCAATTCTGGCACCAGGAACATCGAAAATTACAGCCTGTGGCGGCAATGGAATAACTCTGGCTGCCGGGAAAAAAATGGAAAAGCGGCTTTTTCTCGATTGGGTCAACATGCCGCGCAATTAACTTTCCATAGTTCAGGCTAAAAAGCTCCCCAGCAACATTCTTTCGCACCTGGCAAATGCCCTTCCTGCCTTCGTGGATGGTGCAAAAATGATTACACAGCTGGCATTCAACTACATCGCCAGTGGATGTCCATAAACTTGCTTTGTGCATGGAGCCTCCTACTCTGTTTTAAGCTCCTCACTGTTAAGCCCCTCGAGGATTTGGATTACCGCAGAATTGTCAAGGTCTCCGCTGCCTGTCGTCACCATGGCGTTGAATAATTGAGTATTTAGCGCTGTACCGGGTAAAACGGCTTCGTAATCCCTGGCAGTTTCCATGACAATGTTGAGATCTTTCGCCTGCAAACTGGATTTAAAACCAGGATTTCGATTTCCAGTCAAAAGTCGCTGCGGCTTGACGTCCAATGTCCAGCACTGAGCCGCGCCACTCTTGATCGCCTCGATAACCTTTGCTACACCTACGCCGGATTTTTGGGCGAAAAGCATCAGTTCAGCCTCGGCTACCATCTGGGCGGCAACCATGATCTGGTTGGCAGCTTTAGCCACTTGCCCTGCGCCGGCTTCCCCGACATAGGTGATCTTTTTTCCAACCGCTTCCAGAATCGGCATTACTTTTTCAAGTGTCTGCAATTCCCCTCCGACCATGATGGTAAGCGTCGCGTTCCTGGCACCAATATCGCCTCCGCTGACTGGAGCATCCAGTGCGCTGACCTCAACCTCTTGCAAGCGTTTGTAGATCTCACGGCTAGCACTGGGTTTGATAGTGGAATGGTCTACCAGTATCATTCCAGGGTGAGCGCCTTCAATTGCGCCATTTGCACCCAATACCACTTCCAGAACGTCCGGTGTGTCCGAAACATTTACAAAAACGACCTCGGATCTGCGGGCAACCTCTGCTGGAGATTCAGCCAGTTGAGCGCCTAAGGCGACAAACCGCTCTGCTTTGCTGACGGTGCGGTTATAAACAGTCAGGGGGTAGCCAGCCTTGATCAAATTTTCAGCCATGGCACCACCCATGGTTCCAAGCCCGATATAGCCAATTCTTGTCGTTGTCATAGGAAACTCCTTTCTAATTATTATAGCCAACTCATGGTCAAAATTGGAATGAATGGCAGACTTTACCTCAGCATTTCAAAGAGAAGGAGCTTTTAATTGTCTGTTAAATCTTTAAGTAGACAGGTGAATTGATAGAAACACAAAACAAACCCCTTGGTCGAAAAACCTTAATTTATCCATTAATCCTATGTTCATCCATTGACAAGGCTTGACTTTTGCCAAATTTGTGCTATATTTGATAAGTTGTAATTGGAAGTTTGCTTTTCAAAGTGCTAGTCATCCGGATCCAAACCCCCAGTAAATCAATAAAACAAATTTTTTAGATTCAGAGAGGATCAACAAACAATGTCAGAACGTCAAGTCGGAACCGTAAAATGGTTCAATAGTGAAAAGGGTTTTGGTTTCATTACCCCAGAGTCGGGTGAAAAAGATGTCTTCGTACACTACAGCGCCATTACTGCCAGCGGCTTCAAAAGCCTGCAGGAAAATCAATCCGTAGAATTCACTGTTGCCCAAGGCCCCAAGGGCCCCCAGGCTCAGGATGTAACAATTCTTTAGTCTTACTAAAGTAACATCTGAAAAGGCTGATCCAATAGGGTCAGTCTTTTTTAATAACTATCAATTGCAGACTGCCCTGCCCCGCAACGAAGTTGTGAGGTGCGTTCCGTTTGCTGGAGTTGTGGGGTGCGTTCCGTTTGCGGGAGTTGTGGGGTGCGTTCCGATCTTGAACCCGGCATCGTAACCATCTTTTCTTCTGTTCCCTGATTCCTGATTCCTGTTAGGTTTTTACACTATTTACACTTTTTCCACTGTTTTTTGATAGCACAAAAAGTCACTTCCACTGTAAAAACTGGCTGGTTGTTAAGGTGCGCTGGTGCGAAATAATAATAGCACATTTGTTCTGTTTTGGAAAGGTGGTGTGTTGGTGATTCACCATTTTGATTGTAGGGGAGATCTGCAAAGCATCTTCGTAGGGTGGGTCGCATAGAATCGGCAAGACTACGAAAGTATGGGCAAACTAACTAAAGTATCAAATCCGCGACGCACCAATTTTCGACCACCCATGCTCAACCAATCCAACTAATGGCAGGTTCAAAATCGGTAACCGCCATATATCCTCATTCCCCAAATTTGTTGGTTTCCCCAGAAAATTCCTGTCCGCCACCCCAATTTTCAGGATAAAATCCATTTTTTACGTATCGATGAAAACTTGACCACTTCCACTCTTCCATGTTATCCACCAATCCGTGTTTCACTGGATTGTAATGAATGTAATTTATATGTGTTTCTAAATCACGCCCATCCCGGATGGTATGTTCAAAAAATCGCCTTTGCCAGACCGTCGCCTCGTCCTTTTTTATGCGTGATTGATTTCTTGGTTTCGAAGAACCAATTTCTGCAAGATATGCCTTGGTAAAAAATCGTTTGATCTCACGTATTCTGATAGAGAAATTTGAGTTACCCTCAGGTAGGGTGATTAAAGCATGGATATGATCTGGTAACAAGCATATCGCTACAGTTATAAAAGGAAATCGCTTTTCTACATCCAACCATGCTTGATGGAGCAGCTCCCTCGCTCGGGGATTGATAAATATCTTGGAACGTTGATAGGTGACGATGGTAATAAAAAACGTTCCTCCAGGAACTTGAGCTCGACGATATTCTGGCATGTCAAAATTTTAATCGATTGTTGTGGACTGGTCAGAAATAATGGACACTTTTAATGTCCAGACTTCATTTCAAATTC
>CAZYIJ010000112.1:0-6968 GCA_964647425.1 uncultured Anaerolineaceae bacterium | reverse complement strand
CCGAGCTCTGCGCTTGAGATCGGTCTCCTTTTTGAAGCGGATCGGATGGCAAACAGCCTTTATGATCATCTGGAGGTCGAGACAGAAAGGACAGTCATCCTTTCTGAAAGAGAAGGGAACGAGAACGAGCCTCAATTTTTGTTAGGAGAGGCAGTTCAGCAAGCCGCATTCAAGCAACATCCTTATCGCAACGAAGTGCTTGGTTCTACCCAGGACCTGCTTTCGTTGACCCGCGATGATCTCTACGGTCATTATCGCAACTATTATCAGCCCAGCAACGCCCTGCTCTGCCTGTCAGGATCTTTTGATTTCGACGAAGCGTTGGCACTAATTAACAAACATTTTGAACCGATCGAGAACTCAGAGCTTGTCAGATCTATTCCAACACCTGAAAACGAGATTGCCAGTGCCCAACGAGTAGAATTGGACGGTCCGGGTGAGACTGATTACATCCAGATTGCCTGGCGCTCTCCAAAAGCCAGCGACCCTGATTTCTTTGCCTACTCGTTGATTGAAAGCATTCTCAGCGGACCTTCAACTCTCAATATGTTTGGCAGTGGCGGGATCGGCAATCGCAGCAGCCGGCTCTACCGGGAGTTGGTTGAAAAACAGGTTACGGCATCCGTCTACGGTTCGCTCAGTGCGAGCATCGACCCGGGCATATACACGCTCTACATCACATGCCGCGGAGATCACACACCTGATGAAGTAATCGACCGGATTGATCAGGTTATCGACACCTTTTTGAATGAAACACCATCCCTTGAAGAGATGACTATCGCACTCAAACAAGCCCGCGCAAATTTTGCCTACGGCAGTGACAACATCACTAATCAAGCCTTTTGGCTTGGCTACGCGCAAAGTTTCGCAGACTACAGCTGGTTTACTGAATATGTGAATCGACTTGAAAATGTATCCAGGGAAGACATTATTCGTGTCGCCAGGCAATATCTTGATCCTGCCCATCGGGTCACAGGTATCTATCACAATCGCAATGGAGCCGCTAATGGTTCTTAAAAGCTTCAATACGGCTGCTCTTCCGGGTGCTGACACCATTTTCCGAAAATGCTATCCAAATGGAAGCACGTTTTTGGCTTACCCAAATCCAACCAGTCCGGCAGTCTACTTCAGAGGTTACCTGCCTGTTGGCAGCATTTCTGACCCGGATGGTAAAAACGGTCTCTCCAGCTTACATGCCGCCATGCTCTCAACAGGCACCCACCAGCATGAATTCAACCAGCTGCACACGCTTATTGAGAGCTGCGGTGCTTCAATTTCGATCAGTTCCGGCAGCCTCTCAACCATCTTTTCCGGTCAATGTCTCAAAGAAGACCTACCCTTGATTCTTGGATTGATGTTGGAAATGCTCTCTCAGCCGAGCTTTCCCAAAGAGCACTTTGCCCGCCTTCAGCAGCAGCTCGCAACTATTTTCAAGATCCAATCTCAAGACCCCCAGGAAATGGCTTCTCAAGCCTTTGATCGTCTTTATTACCGCGGTCATCCGTATGCTCATCCTGAAATTGGCTATCCGCAAACAGTTTCCACGATAAATCTGGAAGACCTGGGTACTTTTCATGCGGATTTCTTTGGAACAAAAGGAATGGTGATTGCAGTCGCAGGTGGCATGGACGTAGAGAAGACCGCTGACTTGTTTGAACAGATTTTCTCCAACTGGGATGCCCCATTTCAACAAATCCAACCCGACTTGCCCGCCTGGCAGCCCTATCGCGAGCCTATCAGGGAACATATCGCCATCCCTGAAAAGAGTCAATCTGACCTGATCATCGGCACCTCCGCACCCGCTGGCATGAGCGATGAATACCAGATTTGCGCACTCGGAAACAGCATTCTGGGTCAATTTGGTATGATGGGACGCATCGGCGAATCAGTCCGGGAGCGTTCTGGACTGGCGTATTTCGCTGGCAGCACCCTTGAGGTTGGTATTGGACCCTCCTGTTGGAAAGTCATTGCCGGGGTCAATCCCGACAACCTGGAAAAAGCGCTTGGAAAAATCAGAGAGGAACTCAAACTTTTTATCAATGAGCCAGTTACTCAAGCTGAACTCTCAGACGTTAAGCAACAAGCCTTAGGTCAACTGCCAATTTCACTCGAAAGCAACGCCGGAATCGTCCGTTTTCTGCTCAGTTTGCAGCGGTATGAACTAAGCCTGGATTATCTGCGCGAATTACCCGACATTCTGGAATCAGTAACTGCTCAAGATATTCTTGCCTGTGCGCAGAAGTATTGGGACCTTGAAAGTTTAGTTATCACCTCAGCCGGGAGACCCTTGTGATCAAAACAGGTATCGATCTGATTCGCACCGACCGTCTCGCAAGCGTAAATCCACGCATTCGCCAGCGCTTCATTCAGCGTGTGTTTACCCTGGCAGAACAAGCTCAGGCTAAGGATGATAACGAAACTCTGAGCGGTATCTTTGCAGCCAAAGAAGCTGTTTCAAAAGCCCTGGGCACTGGCATTGGCAAAGTAGCCTGGCAGGACATCGAAATTTTGCATGAGTGGAACGGGGAACCGCTGCTTTATTTGCACGGTAATGCCCTCATAGTTGCTGAATCAAAAGGTCTCAAGCACTGGAGTGTCTCCATCACGCACGACGGGGGTCTGGCAGCGGCTGTTGCTGTTGCCATAGGGGATCCACCATGAAAATTCTCGGTCTGGCCGACCTTGAAGTACCTGCGGTTTATAGCCCCAACATCAAAACTCGTTTTAATGACATCGATTTGGTCATTTCCTGTGGTGATTTGACTCCAACCTACCTGGAATTCGTGGTCAGCATGTTGGACCTGCCAGTCTATTATGTGCATGGAAATCATGTAGCAAAAATTGAAGATCATGAAGGTAATTTACAAACCGATCCC
The DNA here is from genome assembly GCA_964647425.1 of uncultured Anaerolineaceae bacterium. Lineage (GTDB taxonomy): Bacteria > Chloroflexota > Anaerolineae > Anaerolineales > Anaerolineaceae > Mesolinea. The sequence goes on along the minus strand of CAZYIJ010000112.1, from coordinate 4,092 downwards.
CAGGGGGCCATCAATCTTCACAAAAATGTCGTTTACGATAATGCCAATGACCTGATCTTAGCTGGAATTCAAGGCAGTTTGGTCTATAACTTTCGTCCCTATCAGTATTCTCAACGACGGATGTGGGCAATGGTCTACAGCCTGGTTCCCCGACTGATGATCAATAAGGCAACCTATGGACGCTACCTTGACATTTTCGTCACCCATGCTGCTGCCACGGGCATTCATGATGACTACGATCCTGCTCATCAAGGTGTGGATGCTTTCCGCTGGCTGATTGAAACCTTCAAACCCAAGTTGCATCTGCATGGTCATGTGCATGTTTACAACCCCCTTACCCCCCGGGAAACCCTTCATAATGAAACACGTGTGATTAATACCTACGGCTACCGCGAAATCACGATTTGATTCTTATCTTCACTATTTATTTAGAAAACCAAGAAAAACAAACCAACCTTCTCCTGGGAGAGTGAAAGAATGCTAGTGAATATGTGGTCGCAAAAGCCCGGGTTTACAATCACAAGCCCAGTGCAAACAGCGGCACCAACATTTCATCCAAATGCAAGCCGCCATGCCTGCCCTGCATAGAATTAGGTCGGTCTGGCCACCAAAGATAACTATTGCCATGAGGAACCGCCACCAAATCCCCAATCCGGTTCTCAAGGTCGGGATGATCCTGTCCATTGCCTAATAACTTCATCTCTAAAACCTGCTGCCGCGTCAGAAATTCGAACTCACCAGGCCAGGCATGCTCAAAATACGCTTTTACCGCCTCAATTTGACCTTGTTTAACGTACAAAAACGGCAAACGCCCTTCACAGGTCGGCGCCATGGTAAGCATGGTCGTCAGTTCAGGATGATTCGCCAGGTCATAGCCTTGATTCACCGGCGTTTCAACAGAGCCATGATCAGCTGTAACCAAAATCAAAGTGTTTTGCCTCACTGAATCGTCCAAACCCCCAACAAGCAGTCGGAACAAGGCGTTGCTAAAATCAAAAAATTGCTCAGTCACTCGTTCGTTATAAGTGCCATAACGATGCATCAGTCCATCAACATAACTCCAATAGCCATAAACAAGCCTTCTATGCTTTGAGGGTGAGTTTAACAAATCGCGCATGTTTAAGAACAGATCGCTTTCAGAGGTGAATGGATGCAGATGGCTGCCAGGAAGGTGCATCTGCGACAGTCCGGAATTGGCGATTCCACCGGGCAAAAATGCATGGCTCTCCACCCCATGATTCGAAAAACGCTGTCCCAATGGCACCTGGTTCATAAAGCGGGTTGGCTCAAAACCTGCTTTGGCTAATCCGCCAACATCACCTTTATAAGTAATGGGGGTATGAAGAATGTTGTTCATTACCAACCCGAGTTCTTTGTGCCACATTTCGTACCCTATTACGCCGTGCTGGTTGGGCGTCGTCCCTGTCCAAATGGTAGTCAGAGCAGATGCCGTTGTGCTTGGGCTGATACTCGTCAACGGGAAGAGGTTACCGTTTTCGAGTTGTTTTCGCCACAAAGGTGCCTTACCTGCATTCATCAGACGGACCAATTGGTTGTATCCAAGTGCATCCACCAGGATAACCACTACATTCTGGTAACGATCTTTGAAGTGGTCCAGAATTGGTCGTCCAAAAATTGGCGCGGGAAGGTCCCCGGCACCCAGCCAATAGGCAACAGTTGGGGTCAGGTTTGCCAGCCCAAAACCGTCATAGCTGGGCATCATTAATTCTTCCCCTTTTTGCCAATTTCCCGGCAGGTTAGGGCTCAGCTTTTCCAAAATTTCTTTATCGACTACTGGCATCTATAGCTCCTCTTCCAATTTCAGGCAGGCTTCCACAGCCAACCAAAACAAAATCTCTCGTACGTCGGTGCGGTCAACCCATCCGCGTTTGTCCCAGCCCTCAGGTACAACTGTGTCGCCTGCGTATAAATATTGTCCGAACTTTACATTTCTAAATTTAGCAACTGCGGCCAGAGCTGACATTTCCATCTCAACAGCCAGGCAGCCTTTCGCTTTATAGTGTGCTGTCTTTCCTAAAGTCTCACGATAAAAACCATCGGTCGTCCAGGTTTTGGTTTTGAGATATTCAATTTTATGCTCAAGCAAAACCGCTTCCATTGCTTCCAATACGTTAGTTTCAATTTCAACCGTCGCTGATGGCGGCAGATAGTGATAAGAAGCCCCTTCCTCTCGATAGGCTGCGGTTGGTAACAAAACGTGCCCTACTGCAATATCCTTATCCAGCACGCCGCAACCCCCACACGCAATCAAAAAACGCGCGCCCAAACCAATAGCTTCATCCATTAATCCAGCCCCAAGCGCTGCGCCAACTCCAGGTTGGAAAAATGCGATTTTTTCACCCTTAAAATCAATTTCGTACACCGGAAAAAGCCCGCCTTCTGAGCGAAAGGTGTGCACAATTTCTGCCTGAAATTCGCTTGCGACTTTTTCAACTACATCTTTAAAAAAACAAATCACGGTTTTCTGTGGAATACCTGGCTTGCCATCAGCACCCGGTGGATTGATGATCGCATTGCGGTCAGGATCAAAGTTCAAGATCGGAAATAATTCTGACAGTTCCTCGTAATTCATAGCTGTTTCCATTCAATGTCAGGATATTGGGTAAAACGCTTTTTCATCACTTCAATAGCCTGGGGGTTGCTGTCACAAAGTATAAATTTTCTACCCAGGTTCAGGCAGGCCTGCCCTGTTGTTCCACTTCCTGCAAAAAAATCCATCACCAAATCACCCGGGTCAGAAGAAGCGCGAATGATTCTCTCCAGGATGCCAATCGGTTTTTGGGTTGGGTAGCCAGTTTTTTCACGGCTATTGGTACCAACAATGGTATGCCACCAGGTATCCGTGGGCAGTTTGCCTCTGGCTGCCTTCTCAGGTCCCACCAAACCAGGTGCCATATAGGGAATCCGATCAATATCTTCAAGATTGAAGGTGAAATTACTGTGATCTTTCGCATAAAAAAAGATGGTGTCATGTTTTGCTGGCCAGCGATCTTTGGCGCGACCGCCAAAATCGTAAGCCCAAATGATCTCATTGATGAAATTTTCTCTGCCAAAGATAGTATCCAAAATGATCTTACAATAATGGGCTTCCCGGTAATCAATGTGAAAATATAAGCTTCCATCCTGGCTTAATACCCTGTAAGCCTGTTCCAGTCTCGGGCGTATAAATGCCTCAAAGTCCCTGAAAACATCGCGGTAATCGCCTTCACCTAATACTTCAGTCTGGTAAAAGTTACCGCCAAATCCTTTCCGATCCCCTTCGCCATCTTGAGCACGCACAGTACGCAAGCGTTTTCGCGCTTGAATTTTGCCTGTGTTGAAGGGGGGATCGATGTAAATCAGATCTACGCTTGCCTCTGGCAATATCTCGAGTAGTTTCAGATTATCCCCAAAGTAGACCGTATTTTCCATTGGTTGATTTTAACACGTCCCGGGAACTAAAGCGGACTGCCTTTGGGCAGTCCGCTGATGAATGGATTAACAAAAATTAATCTAATTGTGATGTACAGTTGGGGCAGCGGGTTGCCTCCAGGGGGATATCTGTTTTGCAGAAGGGGCAAACTTTGGTCGTTGGAGTTGGCTCTTCTTCTTTCTTATCCTGTTCACGCAGTTTATTGATTCCTTTGACCAAAAGGAAGATAAAGAAAGCGACAATCAGGAAGTTGATGATCGTCATCAGGAACGAACCATAAGCAATCACCACTGCGCCTTGTTCCTGGGCGGCAGCAAGCGGTGTACCCGCAGGAAGGCTGACTGCAGCTTTGTTGAGTTGGAAATACAGATTCGTGAAATCCACATTGCCCAACAGCATCCCTATCGGGGGCATGATAACGTCTGCTACAAGAGAATTCACAATTGCACCAAACGCTCCGCCAATGATCACACCCACAGCCAGATCAATGGCATTGCCTTTTGTAATAAATTCTTTAAACTCGTCTATGAATTTTTTCATAATCACCTGCCTTTCTAGGAATATTATAGTCAATATTGCTGAAAATTATATTTTGTATCTTAACGTGTAAGAGCAACATGATAATGTCCTAAAGTAGCAAAATAGAAATGTCCTAATTA
>CAZYIJ010000111.1:0-6978 GCA_964647425.1 uncultured Anaerolineaceae bacterium | reverse complement strand
ACTCACAGACTAAAAAGTATATCAAAATTTGCACGCTTGCGCAAGGCTGAATACCTTCCAGTCCTACAATTGCAAGTCGAGAGTTTATCAGTTTAACCCTTGCTCGTCAAGGGGAAAGGCGCTTCTTTGTAAAAAGAATCTGTGTTTTAAAGTTTGCTTCACATTCACAGATGGAATTTTTCATCATTGACGGTACTTATTTAAATCCCAATCTATGGGCGGTCTTTGATCAGCCCGTTCAACAGGTCTTCACGAATCCGTTCGAAGAGAATGTGCCTGCCATCAGACATCAGGTCGCGATTGATCTGTGTCAACTCGAGGCTGCCTGTGTTGCTGCCAATTTCTTCTCCTGCCAACAAGCCACTTACTGCACTCAAAACACTGGCATACAAATCACTTCCCAACACTCCCACCACTTTTCCGGCTGCCTCCAAGCCCGCCTGCCCTTCCACACCAATAACAGTAATGTTCTTGGATGCCAGGTAGGTCATCAAATCGAGCGACGAAATCTCAGGCTGCACAAACATGGCAGTTACTGCCAGTTCAAGCAGCGAATCCACTGCCGCCTGCCAATCTTCCGGGTTCAGGGGGGCAGTTACTTCAGCCGTAAAGGGGTAATAATTTACCGGCATATAGCGGGCACTGCACAAACCGCAAAAGTAACGGACACCTGTGACAAACGAATCACGTGTACGATTGCCCAGGTCATTTCCCGACTGGGTAATTGCACCCACCCGAAAGTCAGTGGTGGTAAGCGCCAGGGCATATCCTGCCAAAAAGGCGCGCTGCTCAGGCGTGCCGCCTTCGCTGGTGACTGCATGAACATTTACCCAACCAGGTGTAAGCCCATTTGCATCAACCGCAACAATTTTCAAGCCCGGGATTTGCTGGTTTAAATCCTCGATTTGTTTTGCCTCAACAGTCGCCACCAAAACCTTTACAGAAGGGGTAATTTGCCCGGGTTCGATTCTCTCGTGGCTCTCAAAAGTGTAGCCATTGGCTTGCGCGAACGCAGACAACCGCTCTGATAAGACCTCATTATGAGCGGATCCTGCCCCTGCCCAAAGAACAATGTCACTGCTTATCAGCGTCTGCACCGATTGTGTTGGGATTGCCGTTTCGGTCACTATCTCAACAACCGTTTCTACATACTCAGTCACCTGGGTTTCCACTGGGGCAAGCGTTGCAGTAGGCAGTTGTTGATTACAGCCGGAAACCAGCAGAACCAGGGCTAGAAGAATAAGAATTAAAGCAGGTTTGGTTTTTATCATGGCTGTATTTTATCCTAAGCCGGAAGCCAGGTTTAAATTTGTAGCAACGAATTGGAAACACATCACATCGGTATCGCGGGGAAGACCGTGGCAGGTTTCTGACCAACACAGAGAACATGGCAACCACTCTCGCCGCCCTAACACCTATTAGCTGTCAACTATCAGCGATGACCTGTCAGCTAACATCGGGCACAAACCCTGCAACTATACGACAGACAAAGACTAATCAGGAAAAGAACATGAGCATACCTACAACTGAAACTCAACCAGATGGAATTCACAAAGCACCACGGAATCATTCGCAACAGGTGAGAAAGGTATTGGCAACTGCTGGTCCTCGCCAGATTCAAGACATGATCAACGACATGATCAGACGCAACCACCTAAACCTGAACTATTTCTGGCAGCTTCTCCTCAGCTTGGCGCTTTTGGCCATCGGTCTGATTGCAGACCTGCCGCTCCTGGTTCTGCTTTCTGCGGTAACAGCACCCGTGTTGAACCCGATGGTCGGAATGGTAATCTCCGCCATTAAACCTTCCATGAGTTATCTCGGAAAGTCTTTTTTCTTTTTTCTGATTACTACTGCGGTTTTCTTTGGTGCTGGCTGGCTAATCAACCTGTTAAGCCCGTCCACAATTAGTACAGAGTTAATTACGGGTTTTTTCAGCCTGAAAGATGGTTGGTTGGAATGGATTGTGCTGACGATCACTTCAATTATTAGTATCTACTTGTTTCTCTATCGCACTGGTGGACCCTCTGTGGTCACATCTACGGTTTTGGCCTATCTTATCTTTATCCCTGTCGCACTGGCTGGCTTGCTTTTTGCCCAGGGAGAGCAGGCAACTGCTGTTAACCTTCTCCTCCTTAATGGCGCACGCTTTTTCATCAGTCTTCTTATCCTGTTAGTCACCACTTGGCTGTTTGGCTTTTCACCAAAAGACATCACGGGTTGGTTGCTGCTTATCTTAGTTGTAATTGCGGCAGGCCTGGCAATTTTTGAAATGCGTTTTTTCCAACCTTCGCTATCCTTACCGAAGACAGATCCAGTGAAGGTTGTCGCCTCTGCACCAACCGAAGTACCAGTGATGCCAACCGAAGAATCGCCAATCCCTACCAAACTTCCACCGACATCAACTGCGGTTCCGACCCAAATTCCTGAACCCACAGCTACCGCCCATCCGACACCTACGGTTACTTCAATGCAGACTGCTCAATATGCCCAGGTAATCTCTGAAAGTGGTGTGGTTGTACGCGAATCCCCTTCAACAGCTGCGGTTATCGTTACTTATGTAAACAATGGGTTGCAGGTCACCTTGCTCGGAGAACAAGTTACTGATCAAGGGATGGATTGGGAAAAAGTAATCGCACCTGATGGCAAAGAGGGTTGGGTCGCTGCCCGTTTCCTGCAGACCATCAATCCATAAATCAGTTTGTTACTAATTCAAGATTTTCCAGGGGAATGCGGATAACCGTTTGATCTTCGCGTTCAACAACCGCCACCCGGCTTTGTATTCCGCTCGCCAATCGTTCCGTCTTGGTTGGTAGTTCAATAATTTTTCCGACACTTCCAAAATAAGGTTGACCAAGCAGACGAACAATCCGCCCAATCAGTTTTGGCTCTGGCTTTGCAAACAATTCTTCCGTCTGGTCAGTTGCCCTAGGTTGAAAAAGCTCTGGCTTCAAATCTCGATAAGGGTCGGGCTGACGTGCAACCAGAGTTACCTGGCTATCTTGCAGCTCCTCGATCAACGATCGGCTAAATTGATCCAGGGTCGCTTCTCCAAAACCTAACAAACTCATCACTGGCAGGTCAAATTGTGCCAGGTCCATCTTCAGAGATGGATTCATAGAAGTAACCAGGATGCCAACCGCTCCCCTGTTTTTAAGGTCTTCCAGATTAGTCAATGCTGCTATCTCTTCCAGGAAAACGATTGCACCATTGACTTCATTCAGCTTGTCTTGGTTTTGAGTATCCTGAATCAACAGTCTGCCAATTGCGGTCTTGCCATTGCCCCAACTTCCCTGCAAACTGAGACCGCGCGCAACAACCGCCGCACCCAATCCCGGGATAATTTCACCTATCACTCCTGCAATGGGTGTAACTGCCTTGATTGTTTTCTCACCCATCGCCAGCGTCACACGTCCATCCCGGACTGCTACTACTTTTCCGTCGTCAGGTGCCCTAAAAAAACGCGAGATCAAGCCGGATTTTTTGGCAATCACATCCCCACGCTGCACGTCCTCACCTGCCAGCCGCTTTAAGCATCTTTCCAAGTCCGACGCTTTTATTCGGAAATGGTTGATCACATCAAAAACCTGTATTTTCGCTGGCAAGACTGCTTCAGCAATCCGGTCTCCCGGTTCCACGCTTTGACCCAGGTGGACATTTACTCTCCCTGGGACCGGCAATTCAACCCGGAAGGTCAACAGGTGGTCAGTTTGGATGATTGCGCGTTTCATGACCATGCTCCCAGGTTCCATAACCAATCACGGCGAACTTCCTTCTTCGCCTGTTCATCAACTGGCAAAAAGAAAGGTCTGCCCCTGGCATCAATGATCAATCCCAGATTGGTGGCTTTCGTATTCAGCCACCCTCCAAGCCCCCGTAAGCCCATGCCAACATCGCTTTCCGGTTCCGGCGCAAGATATACTCGCAAGTCATTGTCAGGTACAGTCTCAAATCGTTTCAATTCTGCCTGGTAAACCTGGTAATGTTCGCGCACCTCCCCATAACCTTCATCCAGCTCAAGTTGCAGCACTTTTTGTCCCGCGGAAATCGGACTATCCACGTTAATGACGGTTGCCAACCCGCTAATAATATCGCTATCAACGATTTGAGTAGGTAATAGTGGGTCAAATTCCGCTAAGGCGCCCAGAGGCGTGATGACCTGGTAGTCGTCTCCAACCAGGGTTGTGATCCCATGAGGAAGGATGCCATCCTGAGCAATCATAAAGGTATGTCTCGCGCTGGGAAGGCGCTCAAAACTGCTTCCGCTTAATAAAATTGGTTCAAAATCGTCCACCAGACCAACCTGATCATCATAGTGAAAATCATCGTAAAGTCCTGCCATTTCGCTAAGCAAACACCGGATCCGCACGCTCATCCAGGCAACTTCCATGCTCATCTCTTCAATGGTGACCGGCACAAAGTCAGGATGCAATTCCCGGTTTGCCAGGTAGGCAGCAGCTGTTGCCGGCTCGATGGATTGATCAGACTGAGCTAAAACTGCTTTGACAATCTCTTCATCAACCCGACAGTTTTGCCAGACACCCATCCTTTTTCCATCCTGAATCGCAATTGCATGGGCATGCTCTGGCTCAAGATGTATATGCAAAACCTTCTTACCGTTAGTCTGAGTTTGCTCCAGCCAATGGTCCATCCTTGCACGCGCGAATTCACCTTGCAGCAACTTTACTCTTGGCTGCTCAGTCAACTGCAGCAATTCCGGGAATTCCCTCAAACGTAAACGGTTGATAGCTTCAAGTAATGCCTTGCTTCCGAAAGAAAGGTCTTCGCGTCCGCTCTCTGGCTGGATATTTCCGCCAAGATGCAGGTCATCACCCGCATCAATCTCCATTTTGACAAAATCTGTCAGAGCTTGGTTGCCTGTGTAAAGAATTTGTGGTCGGTTGGCAGCTCCCCGCAGTTGCACCAGCAGTCGCAGGTTGCTGATCATCGCCCTAAGCGCTCTTTCTGGTCCACCGTCGATTCCCCCTGCAAGAATCAACAGATCAAAGGCGGTGCTGGTTAATTTTTCAAGTTGAGCCGAGACATTCGGTTCATTTTGCAGACTGATTTCGAGAACCACTTCTGTGTTGTAAAAACGAACCAACCTGCGCAGAGGTTCGAGCGAATATTTCTCAGAAAGGCCAACCAGGACCACCCTGATCGGTTTTCCAACAGAAAAGGTGAGACCTACACCGCGTAAACCAGGGATTTTCTGATCCGATTCAATTTGAAAACGCTTGGAACCAGACTGTAATCTCAGCCCTGTTTTTGCTTCCAACTCCTTGATCACCTTCTCGATGGCACTGGTCAGTTCTTGATTGGGCATAGAGAATGTTGACGCCTCCGAACGCGCAATCAGCCTGTAACTGCCCGATTGATCATCGAACAACCACGCCTGTGTACGCTTGGAAGAGATATCTATGCTGAGGTAACTTGAAGTGATCATTTTTCTTTTACCAAAGTCTGATAAAGTCTATCAGGTACTGAATGTAAGCAATCAAAGCGACCAAGCCAGTGCTAAAAAGTCCCACAAATATTGCTCCGAAAGTGATTCCGATGAAAAGTTGACCAAACCCTTTTATTCCATCCAACCAGGAGTAGGCATTGGCATCCTGGTTCTTATTCATCTTGCGATGATGAGAGACAAACAAAACTGCCACAACGCCAGCCAGCATCATGAAAGCCTCAAAGATTCCAGTCCAATTGGGCAATCCGCCAGAGGTCATCTTGTTTTGGTCAAAGGCGTTTACGATGCTGAGCAATTGCGGCACAAGTGTGCCCCGGGTAACACCTACAATCAAAGCCGCAGCAACCACCCCGCCTAAAAAAGCCAACGGTATTCCGGACAAGCGGGAAGACTTCTTGAAAAGCAGCCAGATCAGCAGAACAGACAACACCAACGGCACAAGCGCAAGCAAAGCTGAAGTTTGTGGGAAGGCACTCAGCGGACTGATAGCCATGGGCAAAATCACTTTTTGCAACAACACCACTACGGTAAACCCCGCAGTTACCCCTACAAGGGTATACATGGCGATTCCAAACAGCAGCGTATCGCCTAGCAGATAGCTGAAAACCATCAAACTGAAGATCAGTCCGGCCAAAAGAAGCAGCAGATCAACCGTGCTCATCGGTTTTGCTCCTCTGCCCTTCGCTGCGAATCTTCATCTGCTTTTGTGATCATCCCCAACAGCAGAATTACGATCATCAACAGCATCCCAACTTGGTAAGCACGCTGATTTACTAAATTTTGTGGCTCTACATTGAGCACGCTTGCATCGGCAATCCCTGTAACGAAGCCCTGCAGTTGACCAGAATCGTAATATGGCAATAGGATCGGTCCGGAAACTGGTGTTGTAATGGCTGAGGTTTTGATCCTCGGCTGCCAGGGACTGATTTGTTCCAACCACATGCGAACGAACTCAGCTGAATCGCTTATCAGGATCACCTGATCGACTTCACCAAAAAAGTCAAGGTCTCCATTTAAAGCCTGCTGGATTGGCATTTCTCCCCACCTTGAGGAGGAACCGGTCGCCAATGCTAAATAGCCGAGCATTCCACCAGGGATAAAATCATCCGGAACTTGAAGCGGGTCCAACCATAAATTTTCCGGATTTGAGGTCACCCAATGCAGCAATGCGCCTTTTTCTTCCAGGATTTCCATCGTTCTTGCGGCCAAAGGTTCGATATTGCTCCGAGAGGCAGCCTGGTAATTCAGTACGACCAATACGGCATCGTCCTGATCGATTGAATCCAGATTTTCAGCGAACGACATTCCAGCCGCGGGTGAAGGCAATTCGAGAGAGCCAGCCGGTCCCAGCAGGATTGCCAGAATCACTCCCAATATCAACAGCAGCCCAAGCACCAACCTGCCGATTTTGCTCTGGTGGTGGTGTTCTCGCAGTACTGCGATGGTGCGGCGACCCTCTTGCCCGATAATATCGGTGAAAACGCTGGCTCGGTCGCGCTGATCCCGCAGTA
>CAZYIJ010000110.1:0-6989 GCA_964647425.1 uncultured Anaerolineaceae bacterium | reverse complement strand
CTGCCGTCTGGCATTAATAAACGCACCTTCTCTACATTGAACGCATGTCCCTTCATAACCTGCTCTCTGCTGACGATCGTTGTCTCTGCCATGATTTGCTCCTTTTAAAAAATTCAGGAGGCTTGCGCCTCCTGCTATTTTAACTTGGATTTGATCAGGGGATTTGAAGAGTTTCAATTCCAGTAAGGTCATAGGGTTCAGACAAGCCATTTGCCTGAATGATATGCTCTGGCCAGACATCGCCATAAGCACAGGCAATTTCGTATACGGTTTCACCAGGAGTGACGTTCCAGGTGTCAGGATGATCCAAAATCTGGCGGTCACCTCCAGGCCAGGAACCAGTCTGGGGGATGATGAGCACATCACCGATATTGAGCATGCTGCCAGCGTAGAGATTATTGATGGCCAGCATGTCGCCGGGGTCCACATCAAATCTACGTGACAGACAATAGATAGTCTCGCCACCCTGGACTGCCCAATTTTGAGGACGTGTCAGAGCCTGGAGGGTTGGGGTAGGAGCGCTGGTGGGGGTCGGAGTAGGGATCGCAGTAGGAGGCATTTGGGTGATAACAACCGGTGTACCCTGTGCATTCTGCATGATTTGGGTAGGCATGTTGAATTCTTCAATGATCGCCTGAGCGGTCATGGTAGCGTTGAAAATTTGTTGGTCTACAGGCAAAAGTGTTCCCACTTGTTCCATAAACTCAGGTGTCACCTCTGGTGCTTTAGATGCTGAGCGTTGGCAACCAGCAACTGACAGCGCCAATAGGATCAGGACAAACAAGAAAATAGTAGATTTCTTCATAATAGTCTCCTAGCAAAACAAAACTTCTCGATTTATTAGTTGCAATTCCAATGCCAGGAGAGGCGTTCTATTACCTTCTCCTGGATAAATTGCAATAGTACAATCTTGAGCCATGAGAAAAATCTTTCCCCTTTATTTAACTACAGTGAACCATTCTTGTGTTTATTGCCACTTTTGCATAGTATATCCTGAGGTAATTTTCTTGTGTATACAAATTGCACCACATTTTGGGGGCGTGATTATATTGTTATCAAGAATCAATAGATTTACTCCAGAAAATTGAGTATAATTCAATTAAAAGGTGAAAATATGATAGTTACTACAGCGATGTTAATGGATAATTTGAAGGAATATAAAGCTCCTGCGAACAAGATCGCGCGTATGGTAGAGAACAAGGAAATCGTTCCTATTGTCCGTGGTCTGTATGAAACTAATCCAGATACAGCTGGTCATCTCTTAGCTGCGAGCATATATGCTCCTTCGTATTTATCTTTTGACTACGCACTTTCCTATCACAATCTCATACCCGAAGCTGTGTACAATTACACCTCTGCCACTTATGACAAGAAGAAAAAAAAGATGTATACAAATCATTTTGGCACCTACCTTTTTCGTGATATTCCCAAAAAGGCCTACCCAAATGGTATTAGCCTGGTACATGAAGGCAGTTACTCGTTCTTAATCGCCACAGCAGAAAAAGCGCTATGCGACAAAATCTATACCCTCTCACCTGTATCTTCTCAGAAAAGTATTGTTGAACTACTCTTCGAAAATTTGAGGATCGATGAAGCCGAGTTTGATATACTGGATCACGAGAAAATGATTCAGTATGCGAAGTTATATCAAACCACAAACCACAAACTCTTGATTAAGCTGTTACGGAGAAAATATGTCAGATCTGTTTGATGAGATGCTAAAGAATTACGATACGACTACGATGACAAATAGAAAGAATGCATTAAAAGAGGTTATACAGGAAATTGTTCTGTGTGGCCTATCAAGAGCAGGATTTTTTTCTGACGTTGCCTTTTATGGTGGTACTGCTTTACGTATTTTTCACGGACTAGATCGTTTTTCAGAGGATCTCGATTTTTCGCTATTACACACTGACAATCGTTTTGATCTGAGTGAATACTTACCAATTTTAGAAAACGAAATGCACTCATTTGGATTAGTCATTGAGGTAAGTGAAAAACAAAAATCAACGGCATCAGATATTCAGAGTGCATTTGTAAAGGCTAATACCAAACAGCAATTAAGTTTCTTTTTCGAAGATCAAAATTCATCTTCTATTCACCCTGATGAGAAAATCCGAATCAGGTTTGAAGTTGACACAAACCCTCCTGATTTTGCAGGATTTGAACATCGTTATCGTTTGCTGCCTTACCCTTATGAAGTACAGCTTTATGACAGACCTTCACTATTAGCAGGGAAAATTCATGCAGTGCTTGCAAGATCATGGAAGAGTCGAGTTAAGGGTCGGGACTTATATGATTTTGTTTTTTACTTGCAACATAATACTCCAGTTAATCTGAGGCATCTAAAAGCAAGATTAATTCAAACAGGTCACTTAAAAACTAGTGATACATTTAATATAGAGGACCTAAGAGAAAGACTGATCGAACATTTCGACCAACTTGATTACGAAAATGCTAAACAAGATGTAATCCCTTTCATCAAAGATACCCGAGTACTAGAAATATGGAGTTCTAATTTCTTCAAAGATATTACAACTAATTTACTTGTATATAGTTATTAATTTCACATGAGTGCTCTATATTTCCGCCAGTTAATTGAGCATTGCTCGACCCCAAGTTTCTCATTTTAGTATCCTGAAAACACCCTCTTTTGTCAATGAATTTGCTATTTTTGATATACATGAGAAATGCAGAAACTTTCCTCAACAAACAAAAACACCCCGCATGCGCGGGGCGTTTTTTGTGTCAAACAGGATTACTTCTTCTTGAGAACAGGTAAACCGGATGCTAATTCGACAACTTCTTTTCCAGCGGGTACAGATTCAACTTCCTGACCTTTGCGGATATCGGTTGCGAAATAATAAAGCTCGGTTTCCTTACCAGAAGCGCGCTTAACTTTCTTTACATGAAGAAAGTATTCTTTACCTTTTGAGTTTTTGAAGCTATAAGCCATTTTATTTCTCCTTCGTTTAGTAACTTTTTCTTAAAAGCTTTACGTAAGAGAGTGTACACACTAACGAGGAGATTGTCAATTACTCTGTAGAAAGACTTTCAAAAGCAAGAATCTACAAATCAAGCCATTTTGCAGCTTTTTCTGGCAGATTCAAAATGCTTCCCTGAATGGTGTTACAGCGGGGGAGCGATTCGATGAACAACCTGCCATATTGTTTGCTTAGAATGCGCTTATCCAGAATCGCAACTACGCCCCGATCAGTCTGAGTGCGGATCAGACGTCCAAAGCCCTGCCTGAAGCGCAAGATCGCTTCCGGAAGCATGTATTGGTTGAAGGGGTCATCAAAACTTTCGGAGCGAGCAGCAACGATCGGGTCACTGGGCACGTCAAAGGGCAATTTGGCAATCAGCAGGACCTGCAATGCCTCTCCAGGCACATCCACGCCTTCCCAAAAAGAGCGTGTTCCCAAAAGAACTGCCCTTGGAGTCTCTTTGAAGGTGTCAAGCAGCGCTGTAGCCGAGGCACCTTCCCCTTGCTCAAACACCTGGATATCTTCCTTCTGCATGGCACTCTGGATGTTTTGCGAGGTACGCTGTAGTTGGGCATAGGATGTGAACAACACCAACATCCTGCCACCTGTGACACGAGCCAGGCGGATAATTGCATCTTCCAGGGTCTTTTGATGCCCGTAGTTATCGGTTGGTTCCGGGATATCCTGTGGAATGTAGACCATCGCGGAAGTTTCGTAATCAAATGGGGAACCAACCATTAGTTCGTGGGCGTCCGCTCCGTTTAATCTGAGTTTCAGGTAATCAAATTCTCCGTGCGTCGTCAGGGTAGCCGAGGTGAGGATCACACTGGCTTTTTCATGCCAGAGATATTTTTCCATCAAATTGCCGATGTGTAAGGGAGCGATCTGAAGTGTCATCCGCAATTGGAGAGGATCGATTTCGACCCAATAGATCTGGTCATCAGCGGGGTCCATTGTTAGTTTCTCGAGCCTGAGATCGATCTCATTCAGGGTTTGAGTCGAACGAGCCAATGCCCCGAAAACATCTTCTGCATCTTCCTGAGAGATGCCATCCACTCCCTGCAGCGAAGTTCGAATACTTCTCAGCAGGTTCATCAATTCTTCCAGGTCCGATTTCGCCTGCTCCCAGGCAATTTCTACATCAAGCCATGCAGGAATCATGCGCGTAGACGGCAAAATGCGGGTTTTTTGTGGGTAGGTGCCCAAGGGTTTGCCTTCACGCACTTCTTCCATCAGGTAATCGAGTGCTTTGAAATATGCTGTCATGCCTGTATCAAAACGAAAGGCACGTTCTGCGGCAGCGTTAACAGACTGCAACAAGATAGCCGTGTCAGCAGGCATAAGTGCTGGGATTGCGATGCTGACCAGTCTGCCTAAAATGCCTTGTTCGCTTGACCCCAACTCTCGTACGGTGCGGTTTACATCCACTGCCCGCAAACTGAAACTCATCGCGTCAGTGGTAGCAGCTTCGAGGTGATGGGCTTCGTCCACGATCAAATAGTTGAAGTCCGGCAAAACCTGGTTTTCTGCGGCAGCGTCTGCCAACAGCAGGGCATGGTTGATCACCAGGATGTGCGCGCTTTCAGCTGCCATGCGGGCTTTATAAAATGGACATGTACCGCCCATTTGCTTGAGACAATTTTCTAGTTTGCAGCCTTCATCTTCGGCAGAGAGGCGGGACCATACCATTCGCTCGACAGGTCCATTGAGGTTGATCTCACGCCGGTCACCGCTGGTGCTGCTCTGGAGCCAGACGAGCACTTTTCCAAGCACGCGTAGTTCATCAACAGTTTCCGGTCCTCTACGCCGCATCAATTTAAGCCTGCGTGGGCAGAGGTAATTGTTTCGCCCTTTAAGGACGGACGCTCTGAGGTCAATATCCAGCGCCTGGATCAGGTCTGGGATGTCTTTTTCAATCAGCTGATCCTGCAGCGCAATGGTATTGGTGGAGATAACCACCCGTTCGCCATTTTGCATTGCCCAATAAGCAGCCGGGATCAAGTATGCCAGCGACTTTCCGGTACCAGTTCCTGCTTCCACCATCAGATGGTCTCCGCGATTGAGCGCGTTGCAGACCGAGAGAAGCATATCAACCTGCTGGGAGCGATGTTCAAAGTCTGGGTCGTATTTCGAGAAAGCACCACCTGGTTGCAGGATGCTGGCGATCTCTTCGCCATCCAACGTCGTCAGATTTTCGTTTGGCTGCAGGCTTTTTGTGCGTGGGGCGCGCTCAAGGGTGAACGCCAGATCTTTACCGTCCTGGCTGAGACGACGGGCTTGAATGCCCTGGTCTGCCAAAGCTCTCAATGTCCAGCGGAATGGGATTTCGCCCTGCCAACCCAACCCTTTGCTCATACGCAGAATCTCAGCCACCAGGTCAACCGGTAAATCTACAATTTTTTCGTTCAGCTGCTGATAAACCTGCATGGTGGCCTTGGCGTCATCCAATGCCCGGTGGGCATTGGTTAGCACCACTCCTAATTGTCTTGCGAGTGAACCAAGACCATACCTTGAGGCAGTCGGCATGAGCACAGCTGCCAATTCATAGGTATCGATGGTGGGGTTGTCTTTGAAAAACCCGTAGCGGTGGAAGAAACTGAGGTCAAAATCGATATTTTGCCCCAGGATGATCGCATCGCCAATGAAGTCATTAATTTCTGGCAAGACATCAATGATGTAAGGAGCATTCATGACCATGCTGTTGGTGATGCCGGTCAGGTTGGTGATAAATTGATTGATCGGTTTGCGGGGGTTGATCAGTTTGGAAAACTCGGCGATCACTCGATTTTCGTTAAACTTCACCGCTCCGATCTCGATAATTGAGTCGTTCTTCGGGTCAAGACCGGTTGTTTCAATGTCCAGGGCTATGATTTCAGGCATGAGCCAAATTATACACGCTGAATGGATCAAACTGATGGCGGTTCCGGAAAGTAATTAAAGGCTTACTTCCTGCAGCCTTTTTCTCCTGGTGAGTGCTTCGTAGTGGTTGCTGAATTTGAGATACCTTCTATTAATCAATCTGTTGGTAAAATGAAGCTTAATGACAAACCTCAAATTTAACAAATTGATGACTCCCTGGCAACCCGCCCAACCAATTCCCTGGCCGGAATACCCCCGACCCCAAATGGCACGTGAAAAATGGCAAAACCTGAATGGCTGGTGGGATTATTGTATTCAATCTCAGTCCTTGCCCCAACCAACAGACTTTGATGGAAAAATCCTGGTTCCTTTTGCGCCTGAATCGGTGTTGTCTGGGGTGGAACGCGTGCTGCAACCGGAAGAAAAACTCTGGTATCAACGCCAGTTTGAGGTAAGCCACACGCCTGAGCAGGTTGTTGTGCTCCATTTCGGTGCAGTGGATTTCTTCTGCCAGGTGTTAGTTAACGGAATAGAGGTTGGCAGTCATTGGGGTGGCTTCCTGCCCTTCAGTTTTGATATTACCTCTGCCCTTCAAGAGGGGCAGAATTCGCTGATCGTCATGGTGCAGGATGAAACCGAGGCCGCCTTGCATCAAAAAGGCAAACAGCGGCTCAATCCAGGTGGAATCTGGTACACCTCTGTCTCAGGGATTTGGCAGACGGTTTGGTTGGAAGTGCTGCCCAAGAAACACATCAGTTCCTTGAAAATCACCCCCTCAATTGATACCAATACACTGGAATTGAAGGTGAAAGTCAGTGAAGAAACCTTGAAGAGCTTTTGCCAGGTAGAAGCGACAGCCAGCTTTGAGGGTCAAGAAGTCGCAAGAGCCAGGGGCGGACTAAAAAGCACACTGGTATTGCACTTGCCTGATGCCAAGCTATGGCATCCTGACCACCCGCATCTATACGACCTGGATGTGCGTTTGGTAGAGGACGAAAACCAGGTTGACCAGGTAAAAAGCTATTTTGCCATGCGGAAATTCGGCAAAAGCAAGGATGAAAATGGGCTCTGGCGCTTTACCTTGAATAATGAGCCGATTTTCCAATACGGACCTCTGGACCAGGGCTACTTCCCGGAGGGGCT
>CAZYIJ010000109.1:0-7124 GCA_964647425.1 uncultured Anaerolineaceae bacterium | reverse complement strand
AATTAGGACATTTCTATTTTGCTACTTTAGGACATTATCATGTTGCTCTTACAATAAACCCATTCAGTACTTTAGTGTAGCGACCCAAGACAACCAATTTATCGACTGAAGCGCTGATTAAATTTATAACAGATTTTTGTGCGGCCTCAAGTTGGGCTCCGTATGATACTTGAAACGCTCTGTCAACTTCAATCCCTGTAATGCTTTTCTTTGATTCCATCGCGGAGATCAATGAAGGCTCATCCAACTGCACAATCACAGTCACCGGTAAATTAGCATATTCCATCAGCGCGAATGGAATTGGTCCTTGATTCATGACCAGGAAGTCTTCGATACTTATGCCATCCTTGAAAAAGTCCTGAATCTCCTGCGGAACTAGTTCCGGCTCAGGACGAGTAGGAGGTTCAATCGTGGGGGGAATACGATCTGGGGTAGCCTGCGTTGGTACTTGTGCCAACACTGGGCTCACTGCCAGACTTATCAGAATCATTACTGCAATAATTCTTACTGCAAATTTTTTCATCTTTCTACTCCATTTTCTTTAATAAAAGGATTATTGCAGGGGAACGCACCCTGCGCACAGGAACATATACCTAAGGGCAAAGACTTAAAAAAATAACGATGAAACGGTTCTGCAAAGCGAAAAGTCAAATGATGTAGCTCCTTTCAATTTTGGTAAATATCCCCCCACGGGGATTTTGCAAGAAAGGTAACAACAGATAAACATATCCCGAATTGGGATCACTATCTAAAATTATAGCCCCGCAATTTTTATCAGTCAAGGCAAATCCACCAATTTTCAAACTTTGTTGTTTACAATATTAAATTAACAAAGCTATAGAATAATGCTTAATGCTATAATCTCGCTGTTAGAGGATCTTATTCAGGATGAAATCATGACCCAAACCAAACGCAAAACAACAGCGAAACCCCGCTCTACATCTACCCGGTCAAAAAGCGCGACAACCAAAAAAACGCCATCCACCAGGTCAAAGACAACTACCAGCAAGCCAAAACGTACAACACGTTCCTCCCAAAAGCCGCAGCCCAAACCGACCCCGGCGCCCCGCCCGCCCCTTTCTGGAGAGCAAAAAGCGGATATCACTGGTATCGTCCTGATCGTAATCGCGCTGCTCTCACTCAAGTCAGCACTGACTTCTCAATCCGGCCAATTAACGCGTTGGTGGACCAATCTCCTGCAAACCTGGGTGGGCTGGGGGGCATATGCCCTGCCTCTCATTCTGCTGATACTGGGGGCGTGGTTTCCGCTTTCACGTGTAGAAAACTTGCCCAAGGTCAATCTTGAACGGATTTTTGGCATTTTACTTTTGTTCTTGAACCTGCTGGTGTGGTTTGAATTGATCGATCAGACTTTTCCACCGCTCGACTCTCCTACTGGCGGTGGTTGGCTTGGCGGTAATATCTACCGTGTCTTTGAATCCATGTTGGGCAAAGCTGGCACAGTCATCGTATTGATCGCATGGCTGCTGATCGCCCTCATGTTACTGGTCGACCTCTCAATGGCAGATCTGGCAGCCTGGGTAACAAAGAAATTGCAGGCATCCAAGGCAAAATTGGATAAAAATATCCAAAATAAACGCATCGAGCGCGCACAGCAAAAAGCAGAAGCGCAATCGCTCGCTGAAGAACCCACAGTGCAATCAAAACCAGTGCCTGAACCGCAGGCAATAAAACCTGCTTCCGTTAAGACAGAACCAGGGGAAGACAATCAGGTAACCACACCTGAATGGAAACTGCCAGTGCCCTCCAAGGTTCTCGATCCAGTCACAGCTGCTCCTGTTGATGAAGAATCAGATGAAGATCGCGCCCGAGTAATCGAAGAAACGCTCCGTTCCTTCAATGCTCCCGCCAAAGTAGTCGAAATTCGACGCGGACCCAGCATTACTATGTTCGGGGTTGAGCCCGAATATATTGAGTCTCGCAACGGTAAAACCAAGGTACGCGTCAATAATATTGTCCGGCTGGCAGATGATCTTGCCATGGCACTCAAAGCATCCCGTATTCGTATGCAAGCTCCGGTACCAGGCAAAGGTTATGTTGGCGTTGAAGTGCCAAATATCAAAACCGCCATGGTTTCGATTCTTGACATCGTTGAAAGCCCTCAGTTTATCGGTCACCCATCTCCGCTCAAATTCGCGCTTGGAAAAGACGTAACAGGCAAACCCTTTACCGCAGACTTGGCTTCGATGCCCCATTTGCTTATTGGCGGCACAACTAATTCAGGTAAATCTGTTTGTGTCAATTCAATTCTCACAGGCTTTTTGCTCAATATGACCCCAGATCAACTTCGCTTGTTGCTGGTGGACCCAAAACGGGTTGAATTGTCGATCTATAACGGCATCCCTCATCTTTTAGCAGATGTGATTGTGGATGCAGAAAAAGTTGTCGGCGCATTAGGCTGGATGCTGCGGGAAATGGATTTACGCTATCGCATTTTTGCGTCGGACGGTGCCCGCAATATTGATGAGTACAACTACCACAAAACCAAAGCGGGCGAAAATACGCTTCCTTATATTATTGTCGTGATTGATGAATTAGCCGACCTGATGATGTTGGCGCCAGATGAAACTGAGCGTTCCATCACCCGTCTCGCCCAGTTGGCACGCGCCACTGGCATTCACCTGATCATAGCGACACAACGACCTTCAGCCAACGTTATTACCGGGCTGATCAAAGCCAACTTCCCGGCTCGGATCGCCTTCGCGGTTGCATCAAATGTGGACAGCCGCGTTATACTGGACCAGCCTGGTGCAGAACGTTTATTGGGCAAAGGTGACATGCTCTTCCAGGCACCAGACGCTGCCGCTCCGGTTCGCTTGCAAGGCACCTACGTTTCCGATCGCGAGCTTTCTGCCGTCACAGACTTCTGGCGCGGTCAAAATACGCTCGATGGTGCTCCTGAAAGACCGGATAAAGCCATTATTCCAACCCGCTCCCATCTGCCTATGACCCAAACGCCGTTATGGCAGGAGTTGGAAAAGGACCCCAACGCTGACCCAATCGAAGATGAGGCAGTCAAAATTATTCGTAAGGAAGGTCGTGCTTCAGTTTCCATGCTGCAGCGCAAATTGCGTATTGGCTACACCCGTTCCTCTCGTCTGATTGAAAAGTTGGAGGATGACGGGATCATCGGTCCCCCCAACCCCCAGACTGGCACCCGCGAAGTGTTGGATTGGGGTGACTTTCCACCTTTGAACGAAGATTGACATAGAACTCTCATCCTGAGCAAAAATTATTTTGCCATCCTGAGCACTTATGAGTTGTCATCCTGAGCGAAGCGAAGGATCTTATCAACAAAACTACAAAAGAAACCAAGTTCTACAAATCAGTATCAATTGCATTTAATGGTAAAATGACTCGACGGACTAATTTAGGATCAATTGGGGGAGGCTCTCCCGAATAAAGCTTGGCAGCTCGCTGTTGTTTTATTTGCGTGATTTCCACCTTAGGTCTATAATGAAGCCAAATCTACCTCATTGGAGCAATTATCAATGTCAGACAACGACGCCGCTATTTTACAGGAGAATAATCAGGAAGAAGAACCCGAAGTTACAATGGAAAGCCTAATGGATGAATTATCAGAAGGGATGACTATTGACATTCCTACTGCTGGTGAAATTCGCGATGGCATCATTGCAAGCCTTTCTGACAATCGGATTCTGGTGAGCATCGGAGCAAAATCCGAGGGCATCATCGAAGGTAAAGAATACGATTCAATCCCAAAAGAAATTTTATCGACCTTTGAAGAAGGCAAGGCGATCCCAGTATTTGTGATCACCCCGGAAGACCATGACGGCAATCTGATTCTTTCATTTGTTCGCGCAGTTGAAGAACAAAGCTGGATCGAAGCAGAAGAACTGCTGAAATCTGGAGACAGTTTCCCCTCTACCGTTGCAGGTTATAACAAAGGCGGTCTGATTGTTCCGCTTTCAACCATTCGTGGTTTCATTCCTGCTTCACAACTCAGCCTGAGCCGCCGCTTCAACATCTCTGGCGGAACCCCCGAAGAGAAATTCAAAGAATTTGTCGGCGAAGAAGTTGATGTCTGCGTGATCGAAGTCGATCGCCAACGACAACGCCTAATCCTCAGCGAACGTGCTGCCAGTAACGAAACCCGCGATATGATCCGCGATAAGGTTCTGGAAGATCTGCAAGAAGGTGATGTCCGCACAGGTCGTATCACCAGCATTGCTGATTTCGGCGCATTCGTCAATATTGGCGGCGCAGATGGTCTGATCCATCTCAGCGAAATGAGCTGGGACCACCTCGAGCACCCCAATGACCTGGTCAAGGTTGGCGAAGAAGTAACCGTCAAAATCATCAGTGTTGACCGCGATCGTCGTCGGGTAGGCCTTTCTCTGCGTGCAATGCAAAAAGATCCTTGGAATGAATATGTCAAAGACCTTAAAGTTGGTCAATTAGTCGAAGGTGAAATCACCCGTCTGACCAATTTTGGCGCATTTGCCAAGTTGAATCTGCCAGGCGATTTGGAAGGGCTGGTCCATATCTCAGAACTGAGCGATAAACGCATTGATCACCCCAAAGAAGTTCTCAAATCCGGCGATATCGTTACCCTTCGAATTCTAAAGATTGAAGATAAAGATCACCGCATTGGTCTGAGCCTGCGACGTGTTGACTCCCCAGCTTACGCTGATATGGACTGGAAGACTTTGGTTGAAACCTACGATCTCCAGGAAAGCACGGAAGGCGAAACCATCGGCACGATGTTAGGCGAAGAAATAACAGAAGAACCTGTCGAAGAAGTCGCTGAAGTCGTCGAAGAAGCGGTTGAAGAAGCCGTAGAAGTCGTCGAGGAAACTGTGGAAGAAGTAGCAGAACCCGTCGAAGAAGCGGTTGAAGAAGCCGTAGAAGTCGTTGAGGAAACTGTGGAAGAAGTAACAGAACCCGTCGAAGAAGCGGTTGAAGAAGCCGTAGATACCGTCGAGGAAATTGTTGAAGAAATAGCAGAGCCCGTCGAGGAAACTGTTGAAGACGTCACAGAAACCGTTGAAGAAGTTGTCGAAGAGATCACTGAAGAAACCGATTCAACTGAAAAAGAAGACGAGTAATCTCAATTAAACTATTGCGTCGGAGTGTGAAAATCGCTCCGACGCTTTTTAATGCCCATGAACTTGATTTTTGATGCTCACCAGGACCTTGCGTACAATATCCTCTCTTTTGGGAAGGATTACAGCCGGTCTGTTCACCAAACCCGCCAAATCGAAATCAACAATCCCAAACCCGGGCTAAGCTATCAATCTCTCTTGGGCTGGCCTGAATATAACCAGGGAAAAGTCGCCCTTGTTTTTGCTACCCTCTTTGCTGCCCCCCTTCGCTCAGAAAAAGAACTCTACCCAAATATCCAGGTTTACAGCACACCTGAGGAAGCAAATCGGGTCTACTGGGATCAACTGAAGTTGTATCACCAGTTGGTTGAACAAAAACCTCAGGTATATCGAATGGTCTCGACAAAAAGAGACCTGTCCCAGCATCTACGGGAGTGGGAAAAGCTTCCGCCTGACCCCAAATCAGAAGACTACCTTCCATTAGGCATTATCCCAAGCATGGAAGGCTCGGAAGGAATTGTTGATCTGAAAGAACTTCCTCGCTGGTGGGAAAACGGTCTGCGCTCAATCGGGCTTGCCTGGGCTGGCAACCAGTTTTGCGGTGGAACCCACGAGCCTGGACCGCTCACAGAGTTGGGTCGCGCATTAATTCGAGAGATGGCAAAAACAGGATTCATCCTGGATCTGTCTCATATGGACGAACCAGCTGCTCTCGAATGTATCGAGTCCTACCCCGGGCAAATTATTGCCAGCCATTCCAACGTTGCCTCCCTTGTGAAAGGCTATTTCACCAATCGGCTGCTTTCAGACCAGGTTGTCAAGGAATTGATCCAACGCGGTGGTGTAATAGGAGTTGTTCCTCTAAATGCTTTCCTGAACTGGGATTGGCGGGCTGATGGCGGCAAGGCTTCCATCTCACTTCGGTTGGTCGCTGAGCAAATCGATCACATCTGCCAGATTGCAGGAAATTGCGAACACGTTGGCATCGGCTCTGATTTTGATGGGGGCTTCGGGCTCGAACACGTCCCTGCTGAAATCGACAACATCGCAGATTTACAAAAACTGACCCCGTTCCTGCAGGAACTTGGGTACAATGACAGTCAAATCAATCAGATTTTTGCAGGTAATTTTTTGAGAGTGTTAGAATCTGTCTTACCTGAATAGAGTTATTGATGAAGTTTAGCGACCGGGACGTTCTGATAGATCCATGTAACACTGACCGACGTGTCAAGGATTTCGGTTTTCCTCACACGCAAATACGTGGCGGTCTCACCGTGATCCTGATCGGTCTGTTTATTTTGATCTTAGGGCTTAGACCTGATTATTTTGGGCTCGATCGCGGACTTTACATTGGGTTCACCCAAATTATTGCAATTCTGATCGCTATCGCTCTGCTTACATTTGGTGCGAGCAGCACACTCAATGCCTTTTGGGCTTGCACAAATAAGACCCTTCTTGCGGATATCGGTAACCGCACCATTCTGACCGGTTATGTCATTTGCGCGTTCACCTCTCTTGCAGACGCCTTCGGCTTCGGAACCAACCCTCCACCAGAAGTAATCCTTGGTACACTGCAAAATCGTGGTGTCGTAATCGGTCTGATTGTAATCCTTGTTGGATTGCTGATGATGGTTCGCTGGTCAAACGATCGAAGCATCCCTGGAGAGCTGGAAGTAGAAAACCAACTTTCATAATTGATTAAATTGAGCACAATTCATCCATATCCACCCAATATCAGGCTTTCAAACGGACTGCAAATCGCTTTAAAACAGATTGACACCGCACCGATCGTCAGCACCTGGATCTGGTACAACGTCGGTTCCCGCAATGAAGTGCCTGGTAAAACTGGTTTGAGCCATTGGGTCGAGCACATGCAATTTAAGGGCACCAAAAATTTCACCGGCAAAGAAATGGAAACCACCCTGGCTCGAACCGGTGGCTATACCAACGCCTTTACAAGCCCCGATTGGACAGCATATTTCCAGACTCTTCCGAGCTCTGCGCTTGAGATCGGTCTCCTTTTTGAAGCGGATCGGA
>CAZYIJ010000108.1:0-7184 GCA_964647425.1 uncultured Anaerolineaceae bacterium | reverse complement strand
AAAGTGTCAGCGATGTCTCCGAACGTTTGTCAACTATGTCCCCGGTCTGTACAATAACGTGAAGTGCGCTGCATCTCTAGCGGTTTCGGAAGCGCGCTGTTTTGGTATTGGATGAATAATCTTAGGTCTCGAGGTGCATTGATCACAAAAATCGAGAGCCCCGGCGTTCGTAACTGGTCCGCGGAGGCTGCGCCAAAAGGGAGAAGAGCAGCGATGGCAAGCGCCAAAACGGCGATCAACATGTATGGTCTTCTCATCTTGCTCCTCCCGAAATGGTTATGGTTTTCATTATATGCGGAAAGAAGCTCAGGGTGTTCGATCTAAAAAATAGCTCAAGATGCCAGAAAAGAAAAACCCTTCGCAGGGCGAAGGGCTTATCACAACAAATTGACTATTAGCCGTGTTTGGCTTCGAAATCCCTCAGGAACTCAACCAGCGCATCCACACCTTCTTTCGGCATGGCATTATAAATTGAGGCTCGCAAACCACCAACGGATTTATGTCCCTTGAGATTGTCAAACCCGGCAGCTTTGGAAGCAGCCACAACTTCGGCGTCCAATTCAGGGCTCTCGGTCACGAAGGGGATATTCATAAGTGAGCGGTCTTCCTTGACGACAGTACCCCTGAACATCTTGCTGTTGTCGAGGAAGTCATACAACGGTTGAGCTTTTTCCATGTTGATCTGGTTCATCGCTTCCAGACCACCCAGGTTCTTCAGATACTTGAAGACCTTACCGCAGACATAGATCGCCCAGCAGTTTGGTGTGTTGTACATGGAACCAGCATCGGCATGAATGTCAAAGCGCAAATAGGTTGGGATCTTTTCGTCCAGGTCGGTACGGATCAGATCTTCCCGGATAATCACTATTGCCAACCCAGCCGGACCAACATTTTTCTGTACACCACCATAAATCAAGCCGTAATCACTGACATTGACTGGTTTGGAGAGGAACATTGAGCTTTGGTCAGATACCAATATCTTGCCCTTCGTGTTGGGAAGTTTCTGGTAGGTGGTGCCGTGGATGGTTTCGTTTTCACAGATGTAGACATAATCTGCGTCTTCAGAAATAGGTAGATCGGATACATCAGGAATGTAGCTGTAATTCTTGTCTTTGCTGGTAGCGATCAGGTTGATAGTACCGAATTTTTTGGCTTCGTTGTAGGCTTTGTTTGACCAGTTACCGGTCACAATATAATCTGCCACTCCATTTTTCATCAGATTCAAGGGGATCATGGCAAATTGCAGGGTAGCGCCGCCCTGAATAAACAGCACTTTATAGTTCGCCGGAATATTCATCAATTCGCGCAGATCGGCTTCGGCTTGATCAACGATGCCCTGGAAGACTTTGCTTCGGTGGCTCATTTCCATCACACACATGCCTGAACCGTTATAGTTCAGCATTTCATCGCGGATTTCTTCTAGTACGGGAACAGGAAGCGTGCTGGGACCTGCTGAGAAGTTGTAGACACGGTCGTACTTTAACATAAAATCTCTCCTTTTAATTCTAATGTCATCGTATTTCGTACACCTGGCGGTGTTTATTTTTTGCCCTGTGAGTGGGGCAATATTGATTGTTAAAATCCTAACCTTCAAACCTATTTCGGTCAAGGATTAAACCCAAAAGCACGGTTCTTTGATGGTAAAAAGGATTAGATGCATTGAAAATTTTGTGAAGTTGTCTACGAACGAGGCGTTATACTGCCGCAATATATCAAAAATTGTCAATTGTGTCAGTTGTCGGATTTAAGAATTTTCTTTGATAGTGGAAGGTCTTGCCAAAGACTGCAGTTAAAATCAAATGACCCAATGAGAAAGGAACGCCCTTGTTTTTGGCTCCTGGGGATTGTTAAACAGGTTCTGAGGGCTTCCAGTCTCCACAACCTTGCCGTCCTCCAGGAAAATGACCTCGTCCGCCATGCGCAGAGCCTGAGCAGGGGCATGTGTTGTAAAGATGAGCAAACCCTTCGTTTTTTCAAACCATTCCTGCAACAAATCTTCTACAATATCCGTCCCGCGAATATCTGTTGCGGAAGTGGGCTCATCCAGTAGCAGCACTTCTTTTGGAACCGCTAATACTCTTGCCAGACCTAATCGCTGACGCTCCCCACCAGACAGCGTATTTCCCCTGGAATTGATCAGCGATCCTAAACCTACTTTTTTCAAGGCATCCAATGCCAGTCCGTCAGGTGATTGCATATCTTCCAGGGTCATGCTGATATTGCGCAGCACTGAAACTGAGAATGCATAGGGAGATTGTGGTAAATAACCGACCTTGTGGTCGAGTGTCAAGCCGTTAATCGAACCTGAATTCGGTTGCACTATATCCATTAAAACCCGTAAGAGCGTTGTCTTTCCGCTTCCGTTTTCGCCAATGATGCCATAACGCTTGCCTTTTTCAAACCGAAGGCTGGGAACATCCAAAATAAGGCGATCTTTGGCTTTGATCAGGATATCTTTCAATTCAATCATCCAGCGCCGCCTTTTGTATGCTGGTCACCAAAGAGTTGATCAGAAAGGAGATCAAAAGCAGGGTGATCCCCAAGGCTACTGCAAAATCAAAGCGCCCCATGTTGGTTTGCATCATTATTGCGGTAGTCATCACACGGGTTTTGAACTGAACATTTCCCCCAACCATCTGCACTGCCCCCACTTCGGCAATCGAACGCCCGAACCCAGCCAGGATGATCGAGAGGAAGGGCACTCTGAAGTCCAGCAGGAAGTATTTTAAGCGTTTCGCGCCCCGTATTCCTACACCGACCAGAGTCTCATTTATAGATGAGGCACTGATCCCCACCAGGTTGGCAGTCATGGCCGTGATAAATGGCGTAATTAACAACACCTGTGCGATCACCATTGCCTCGACAGTGTAGAGCAATCGAAGACTACCTAATGGACCGCTTCGGGAGAGCAAAAGTAATACAAGAAGACCCGCCACAACCGGAGGCAATCCAAGGAGGGTGTTGACAAGGCGGGATATGAAAGTTTTTCCCCTAAATTCGTTTGCCCCCAAAAGTACTCCTGCCGGTATCCCAATTAACGACGAAATCAGGGTACTGAAAAGAGACATGCGCAAAGTCACCGCAATGATTTGGCGCAATTCAGGATCTGAGCCAAATAAAAGATCAAATATGGAGTTTATGAGTTCCAAAATATACGTCTCCGGAAGGGCGAACTGCCCTTCCGGTCGTTATTATAAAGTGTTAGTCAAGATTGAAGAAGAGAGGCTCACCGTATTCGGCAACACCGTAGTCTGCAATCATTTGGCGGGCTTGGTCAGATGTGATCCAGTCAACAAAAGCCTGTGCTCCAGCAACATTGGATTCTGCAAAGCGCTTGGCAGAAACAACGATCATTGCATAGGTGTTTTTCATGTCATCGGTTTCTTCCAGATGCATCACCATGGAATTTTCATGTGCAAGGAAGGTAGCCTTGTCAGAAAGTGTGTAAGCTTGTTTTTCGTCGGCAATGGTCAGGGTCTGCCCCATGCCTTGTCCAACGCTTTCATACCAGGCCTGCCCGGTAGGATCCAATTCAATCGATTTCCAGATGGCTTTTTCCTTGCTGTGCGTTCCGCTTTCATCACCACGTGAGATGAACAGCGATCCAGAATCAGCAATTTTCTGGAATGCTTCAGCTGCGGTTACTGAACCAGCAACTCCAGCTGGATCGTCTGCTAGTCCGACAATGACGAAGAAGTTGTACATGAAGGGTAAGCGTTCTTCATCAAAACCTTCAGCGATAAATTCTTCTTCGGATGCTTTCGAATGGACAAGCAAAATATCGGCATCGCCCATGCGTGCTTTCTCGATTGCCGCGCCTGTTCCGGCTGAAGTAATTTCGAGTGTGTAGCCGGTTGCTTTTTCAAACTCGGGCTGCAGGTAAGCCATAAGGCCAGAGTCGTTGACTGAAGTGGTTGTAGACATTCGGATCACCTTGTTTTCAGGCTCCTGTATACAACCGAAGGCAGAAAGTAAAAGAATGGAGATCAGGGTCAAAACAAATAGGTTTTTAAAATTGATGGATTTCATATCACCTCACAAATTTTTCCCTTATCAGGAATTTACCAGATTATACTCAATTATTGACTATTTGGGTTAAATATCAACAAATCAGAAGTTGTAAGATTTTTGTACTCTTGTAACCGAACTGAGATAGCTACAAAACGCAAACCGCTTACTCCTGATCCTTTAGTTTGGAGCAAGAGTTGAAAAAGCCTGTCGAAGTCAGAAAATCAACAGAAATCTGTTTATCCAGTGAAGTCGTTTACGATCTCGCACCTGGTTGGGCGCATTCATAGGCATCGCCGCGCAGTGTCTCGACTGCGTGATTCATAACCGGCAAAAACACATCCAGACATTCCAGGGCTGCTTTAGGGCTTCCAGGGAAATTGATTATCAACGTTTTACCGCGAATGCCAGCAGTCGCCCGGGACAACATGGCATGAGGGGTGATCTTTAAACTCTGCATGCGTATCGCTTCAACAATGCCAGGAACCGGTCGTTCAACTACTGCCCTTGTGGCTTCCGGGGTCACATCTCTTGGAGCAAAGCCCGTCCCACCAGTAGTAAAGACCAAATCAAGCCCCTGATCGGCATATTCAATCAATTTTGCTTTGATCTGCTCAAAGTCGTCCGGTAAGATATCCTGATTTGCCACCACCGCTTTGCCCTGCAGGGCTTCAGCAAGTGCTGGTCCTGAGAGATCTTCTCTTTCTCCTGAATAGCCTTTGTCGCTAAGAGTTAATATAGCTACGCGAATTGTTGGAATAATTTTTACTGCTTGCCCCGCCTTAATCACACCTTCTTTGATAACTACCGCAAAAATACCTTCTCGCGGCATGACGCAATCGCCTACTTCTTTGAAAACCTGGCAATGACGGTGGCATTCTTTTCCAATCTGGGTTATTTCAAGCAGTGTCGGACCGATCTGCAAACGGGTTCCTATTGGCAGCGACCACAAGTCAATCCCCTCTGTGGTGATATTCTCTGCAAAAATCCCTGGTCTCAATGCAACCTTGGCTGTATTGTGCATCTTGTCAAAGCTGCTCAAATCCAACAGGCTGATTTGCCGGTGCCAGTCACCAGCGTGGGCGTCATTAACGATTCCGTGATTGATTTTCAGTTCAATCTGTTCAACCGGATGCTTGATCATTCCCTTCTTAGTACTGATGTTTACAGATACAACTTTAGCCATCTAGCCTCCGATCCTGCTCATGTTGCGCTTTTCTAATGCTTCCGTATCAAAAAGGTGGCAGGCTGGCTTATCTAATATTTCCTGCCTGATGATTCTTTTCAATGGTTCTTTTCCTTCAACCAAAGCCTCACGCAAGGAAATTTCATAATCTCTTCCCAGGCATGTACGCAAGTTCCCATCGCTCATGATGCGGATTCGGTTGCAATCACTGCAAAAACGATGCGAGATTGGGCTGATAAATCCCACCCGACCCAAGGCTCCATAGAAGGTGTAATCGGAAGAAGGTTGACTGTGAAATCGCGGTGGAAGCGGCTTTAGCCAGGGTCTTTCCGCAATCAATTCCTGGTTGTTCACCCGTAAATTATGGCTGCCGTTGCCACCACCAATGGGCATGTATTCAATAAACCGCACATCGATCTTGTGTTTGGTGGTCAGGGCAATAAAATCGTCCACTTCATGGTCATTGACACCCCGCATCAACACGACATTGATCTTGATTGGGTCAAATCCTGCTGCTTCTGCCGCTTTGATACCATCCAAAACCTTTTGGAGGTTTCCGCCGCCAGTAAGTTTTTCAAATAACTCTTCATTGAGCGAGTCCATGCTGATATTCAAACGCATCAACCCCGCTGCTTTGAGATCGGCTGCCATTTCCGCCAGCATCTGGGCATTGGTAGTAATCGAGAGATCTTTCAGACCGGGAAGCGCTGCGATGCCCCTGACAATCTGCATCAGGTCTTTGCGCAATAACGGCTCTCCACCAGTTAAACGAATACGCTTGATGCCCAGTTCTACACATACTTCTGCGAGCAAAATCATTTCTTCGGCGTTCAGCTCCAAACTCTTGGGGCAAAAGCCTTCATCAACTCGGCAATAAACGCAGCGTAAAGTACAACGCTCGGTCAAAGACAGGCGTAAATAGTCGATTTCCCTGCCAAATGAATCTTTCAAATTGTAAGTTCCTCCCGGTTGAATACTCCCGATCTGCCGCCGCTTTTATTTTCCAGTTTAATTTCACTGATAATCATTCCGCGGTCAACCGCTTTGCACATGTCGTAAATTGTCAATGCTGCCACACTCACAGCAGTCAACGCTTCCATTTCCACACCTGTAGCATAGGTGGTCTTTGTTTCCGCAATTATTTTGAGTGTATCATCTTCGAAAAACTCAAAATCAATTTTTGCCGATGTAATTGGTAAAGGATGACAAAGCGGGATCAGTTCCGCGGTTTTCTTGGCAGCCATAATTCCTGCAACACGCGCTACTGCCAACACATCACCCTTTTCAACTTCGCCAATTCGAATTAATTGCAGAGTTTCCGGCTGCATTTTTAGTGTGCCCGATGCGATGGCTACGCGCTCTGTTGTGCTTTTTTGGCTTATATCAACCATGATAGCGCGGCCTTCTTCATCAAGATGGGTCATCTTCATAGAATGACAGTTCCTGGATTATTTAATTGGTAACCACCCAAATTTTCCAGCCGTTTTGCAAATTCTTCGCTTTGCATCACTTCCAACATGCGCAGATATTCCGGATGGTCAAGTGTTTTCTCAGCAACCAGCAAATCGTATTGTTCCTGGACTACGGGGATGAATCCCAGGTCGTAGATTTTGGCGGCTGCCAGAATTCCCATGCCAGCATCTGCTGTGCCGCTTGCAACGGCTGCAGCAACAGCTGTATGGGTGATCTCTTCACGTTCGTACCCTTTTATTTGTGCAGATTCCAAGCCTTTTTGTTTGAGCAGGTAATCCAGCAAAATCCTGGTCCCAGAGCCTTTCTGGCGATTAACATAATTTACTCTCACCAGGTCCGCTACCGAACTAATACCAAGTGGATTGCCTTTTGCAATAATTAAACCCTGGCTGCGGAATACACAACTGATCAGCCTGACACCACCATCCGGGAAGTAACGGTTATGTTTACACCGGTTGCCGAAGAACCCGAAGACATCGGCGCGGTTCAGGCAAGAAAAGTTATCAGCAACAAGGAT
>CAZYIJ010000107.1:0-7236 GCA_964647425.1 uncultured Anaerolineaceae bacterium | reverse complement strand
CGAGAAAAGGACAGCAGATAACAGCCTGATTGTAGGTTTTCTGAAGGACCTGGGAGCAACTACGTTTTTGGTCGATCAAGTTAACTGGATCTCAGGACAAGCCCCGGAAAAAGCAATCGAACTCGATGTGAAAATCCGCTACAAAGCCCTTCCTGTCGTCGCTCAAGTAAAACCGCAATCGGATACTCGCGTGCTGGTTACAGCCGACCAACCCTTGCGCGATATCACCCCAGGCCAAATCGCGGCTTTTTATCACGGAGAACAACTTATTGGAGGCGGAGTAATTATCGATCCTGCCACTACCCTCACTGAGCATGAATTGTGATCTAAAAGCTTCAACCTGGAGGGCAGCCTGATACAAAGATTTTCAAGCACTCCTCCAGTTAAATCTCGCCAAATCCGGTCAATGCCTGATAGAATATTAGCAAAGCGCAATTGGCTTTTTCACAATTACATGATTACATAACAAAAGGAGTAACAATGTTAGTACCAGAAGATCTGAAATATCAAAAAACCGATGAATGGGTAAAAGTCGAAGATGGTATCGCCACAATTGGCATTACAGACTACGCGCAAGACTCCCTTTCTGACGTTGTGTTTGTTGAATTCGAAATCGATGTTGACGATGAGGTCAGCGTTGGTGAAAGTATGGCAACCATCGAATCGGTCAAAGCGGCAGCAGAAGTCGTTTTCCCCGTCAGCGGCAAGGTGATCGAGATCAATCAAACACTGGTTGACACCCCGGAAGTTCTCAATGAAAGCCCCTACACCGAAGGTTGGTTGGTCAGGGTCCAGGTGACGGATGAGACTGAACTCGATAAGTTGATGGACGCCCCTGCCTACGACGCCTATTGCCAGGAACGATAAACCATGTTTACACCCCACACCAAACACGATGTGGAGGTGATGCTCGAATCGATCGGAATCGAAAAAGTTGAGGATCTTTTCAAGGAGATTCCCGCCCAGTTTCGTTACCCTGATTTGAATTTGCCGCCCAGGCTCACTGAGATGGAAGCGGCTGACGAACTGGAAAGCATCGCCTCAGAAAATTTCACCACCAAGGAGCTCCTCAGCTTCCTCGGTGCCGGCGCCTACGACCATTACATTCCCGCAGCAGTTGACAACCTCCTTCAGCGTGGTGAGTTCTATACAGCTTACACCCCCTACCAACCTGAAATTTCCCAGGGTACACTGCAGGCGATTTTCGAATTCCAGTCGCTTATCTGCAAACTAACCGGCATGGATGTGAGCAACGCCTCTCATTACGACGGTGCAACCGCTGCTGCCGAAGCTGTTATCCTAGCCTATGGGCACTTCCGCAATAAACGCAAGAAAATCCTGGTTTCCCGGGCAGTCAACCCACAATATCGCCAGGTTATCCGTACCTACATGCAGGCTGAGACTTCCATGCAGATCATTGGCGACGACCTCGAAACTGGTATTGAACCAGATATGCAGAAGTTCATCGCTCAGATCGATCATGACACTGCCCTGGTGATTGTGCAATATCCCGATTTCTTCGGTCGCGTTATTGACTACACGCAGCTCATCGAAACCGCCCATCAATATGGCGCGCTGGTTGCCGTGGCTGTTAACCCAACCGCTTTGGGATTGCTGACCCCTCCTGGTGAAATCGGTGCTGATATCGCTTTTGGCGAAGGGCAACCTCTTGGTATTCCCCTTTCCTATGGCGGTCCGTATTTGGGCTTTTTTGCGGTCAAGGATGCACTTTTGCGCAAATTAGCTGGTCGTCTGGTCGGCGAGACCGTAGATGCTGATGGTAAATTGGCCTATGTCCTGACCCTGACCGCCCGCGAGCAGCACATCCGCCGCGAAAAGGCTTCTTCCAATATTTGCAGCAACCAGGGACTAATGGCGCTTGCTGCCACCATCTATGTGAGTGTGCTCGGTAAGTATGGCTTCCAGCAGGTTTCCAATCTCTGCTACCAAAAAGCTCATTATGCCGCCGATCAGCTCTCTGGTGTCAATGGTTTTACCTTGGTCGACGAATGGACGCCGTTCTTCCACGAATTTGTGGTCAAATGCGATGAACCCGTCGAACAAGTGCTCGACCACCTGCTTCAACACAACATTCTCGGTGGCTATGACCTGGGGCAGGATTATCCTGAACTCGAAAATCATTTGTTACTGGCAGTAACAGAGAAGATCAAGCGGGAAGACATTGAGTTTCTGTGCGCAGTTTTACAGGAGGAACATCATGGCTGAGCCGACAATTTTTGACCTTTCCGTCGCCGGACGTAAAGGCGTCACCTTCCCAGAAACGGATGTCCCCGAGACTGCCCTGCCAAAAGGCTTTGTGCGTGGAAAATTGCAGCTGCCTGAAATGTCAGAAATGGAAGTTGTCCGCCATTTCACCAGCATTTCGCAGAAGAATTATGCCATCGACCTGGGCTTTTACCCCCTTGGCTCCTGTACCATGAAGTACAACCCCAAGATCAACGAAGTTGTCAGTCGATTGCCCGGCTTTGCAGCCACCCATCCCCGACAACCAGAAGGTTCTGTGCAGGGCAATCTTTACCTGATGTATTCGCTGCAGGAGATGCTGAAAGAAATCGCCGGTTTTGCTGCAGTGACCCTTCAACCTGCGGCTGGAGCCCACGGTGAATTGGTGGGGACACTGATGATCCACAAATATCACAAAGATCGCGGTGATCACCAACGTACACGCATGCTCATCCCCGATTCTGCTCACGGTACCAACCCAGCCTCCTCTGCTATGCTTGGTTTCGATGTTGTTCCGCTTCCCTCAGATGCACGCGGCAATGTTGACCTGGTTGCATTGCGAGAGCTATGTGACGACCGCCTGGCAGGCTTGATGTTCACCAACCCAAACACGCTTGGTTTATTCGACGAGAATGTCTGTGAAGTTGTTCAAATCGTCCACGAAGCTGGTGGTTTGGTTTACGGCGATGGTGCCAACATGAATGCTTTGCTGGGTGTCTTCCGCCCCGGCGATGTCGGTATCGATATCCTGCATTTCAACCTACATAAAACTTTCTCCACCCCACATGGTGGTGGTGGTCCAGGCTCTGGACCGGTCGCGGTCGCGCAACATCTGATCGACTATCTGCCGGATCCGTTGGTTGGTATTGTCGAAGAAGGCGATGAGGAAAACGCTCCGCTTTACGGTTTTGTCCATCCCCCAAAGAGCATCGGTCGAATAAAATCTTTCAATGGTCATTTTGGGATGCACGTTAGAGCTTTCACCTACATTTCGATGCTTGGCAAGGCAGGGCTGCGAGATGTTGCTGAAAAAGCCGTATTGAACGCCAACTATATGCAGAAAAAGCTTAAGGATACTTACACTTTACCTTACGATCGTCCTTGTATGCACGAGTTTGTGTTGGAAGGTTTCTGGAAGGATGTGCCAGGTATTCACGCGCTGGATATCGCTAAGCGCCTGATGGATTACAATTTCCACCCACCAACAAACTACTTCCCCTTGATCGTTCATGAAGCGCTCATGATCGAACCAACCGAAACAGAAGCCAAAGAGACCTTGGATCGGTTTGTGGAAGCGATGCTGAAAATTGCTGAAGAAGCCCGCACAAATCCTGAGCTGCTGCACGACGCCCCTCACAACACCCCTGTTAGGCGCTGTGACGAACTCAAAGCCGCCAAAGACCTGGTTTTGTGCTGTTACGTAGGCGAGGATTGGCCTGGATAAATAGAATTTTTTTCAATTGGCCAATGTCAAATGATCCGTACGGGTGGGAGAGTGATCCGTACGGGTGGGTCTTGGACCCACCCCAAAATCATTTCAAGTGTGTTTGTTAGTAGGGCGGGTTTAGAACCCGCCCGTACGATTATCAGCATATTTTCTTCTGATCGCACGTTATCAGCAAATCATCGACACCGATTCATTTGTACGGGAGGGTCCCAGAACCACCCTAAAGTCGGACTTCTCTTAGGGCAAGTTTAGAACCCGTCCCTATGATAAATTATTCTTAACCAATCTGAAAAGATAAATTATCACCCAAGGTAACATGCCACAAAATAGAACCGAATCTGATCAACCGCAATACTATCGCAGATCTATCCGAATGAAAGGTTATGATTATTCTGAACCCGGTGCCTATTTCATAACCATTTGTACCCATAACAATCAAACACTTTTTGGAAAAATTCTCGAAGGAGACATGCAGCTAAATGATTTTGGCAAAATAGTTCAGTTTACATGGGAAGATTTGGTTAATCATGTGAGCTGTATTGAGCTTGGACCATTCGTGATCATGCCAAATCATATCCACGGTATCATCCAAATCATCGACAGTGATTCATCCGTACGGGTGGGTCCCAGACCCACCACAACACCAGCCCCAACTCAGCAGACCAGTTTAACGGAAATTGTCCGACAGTTGAAAACCTTTTCTTCAAGGCGAATTAATCAATTGCGCGGGACACATGGTCAGCATGTTTGGCACCGCAATTACTACGAGCACATTATTCGGAACAACGACTCGTTTTTGAAAATTGGAGAATACATCCTCAACAACCCAAATCAATGGGAGAACGACCGCTTTTTCCTAGAATAATAGAGAAGGGGCGGGTTTAGAACCCGCCTGTACCATTATTAAGTTTTAAATCAATCTGAAAAGACAAATATACAACTGAGAACGCACGTTATCAGCAAATCACCGTCATCGATTCTTCTGTACGGGTGGGTCCCAGACCCACCCCAAAGTGACTATGAGCGGGGTTTTTTGTAGGGCGGGTTTGGTACCCGCCCATACGATCTTACTTTATACTAACCTACTCCAAATCCCTTAAAACCAGGCTCACCGGGCAGTGGTCTGAGCCCATGACATCGTCATGGATCTCGACGGCTTCCACCCGCGGCATCAACTCAGAGCTGACCAGGTAATAATCGAGCCGCCAGCCAACATTTCGTGGACGGGCATTGGTGCGATAATCCCACCAGGTATACCCTACCTTATTCGGATAAAGTTCGCGATACGCATCAACAAAGTTGTGCTCCAGGTACTTGTCAATCCAGGCCCGCTCCTCGGGTAAGAACCCGGTGCGCTTCTCGTTCGACTTTGGATTAGCCAGATCTATTTCTCTATGGGCAGTGTTAAAATCACCGGTAAGGATCACTTTTTCACCGTTTGCGTGATGTTTATCACATAATTCAAGCAGCCGTGCGTAAAAATCCAGTTTAAAAGGTACCCGCCGATTCTCCGGTCCACCATTGGGAAAATAGATAACATAGAGGAAGAAATCCGGGTATTCTACCCGAATGGTACGACCTTCGCTATCGAATTCCTCCATTCCCAAACCAGTCTGAATGGAAACAGGCTCTTCGTTGAAAAGGACGGCTGTCCCACTATAGCCTGGGCGCTCCGCCGAATTCCAATAACTCTGATATTCGGGATGTTCACGCAACAATTGAGGTACTTGTTCGGGCTTTGCTTTGATCTCTTGCAAGCCCAGGACATCCGGTTTGACCTTATCCAGCCAATCAAAACCATCCTTGTTGACTACTGCTCTAATTCCATTGACGTTCCAGGTTGTAATGCGCATGCGTTAAGGTTCCTTTCAAACATGGTAAACTTATCGGTTGATATGAACGATTATACCAAGTCCACAATCTCGCGTAGTCGGCTGCTTTTTGCAGCAATTCTGATTGCAGTTTTACTGTTGACCGCCGTTCCAATTGGACAAGCAAGAGCACAAACGACTACCTATCCTGAATACGTAGTTGTTTCAGGAGACACTCTTTCCTGGATCGCGCTGCGCTTTGATAGCACGCTGGATGACTTGTTGGCATTGAACGGTTTGGATGAAAATAGCATGTTACGGGTCGGAGATCGTTTGAAGATCCCTTCCCTGGCAGGACTGCAAGGCATTCTGACAACAGAATATGTGCCGTTAGGCTCCAGTCTGACCAGCCTGAGCAGGCGAAGCCAGGCACAACCAGCTGACCTGATCAAAGCAAATAACCTGACCAGTCCATCAGAGCTTTTCATCGGACGTGAGATTCTGATGACCCAAATCGAAGATGCGCCCTTGATGGCAACAATGGCATCACTGAAACAAGGTCAGTCATTTATGGAAGCTTCCATTTTGGCTGGTCAGAACACCTGGTCCTTGACACGGATAAACCGGCTTGAAACCCCCTTGTTCAGCTTGCCAATGGATACTTATTACAAGCCCTCAGAAGTCGAATCCCCCAACAATTTAGCAATTACCGGCTTGAAAGAAATTGTGATCGATAACCTGCCCCTCGTGCAGGGTGATACATTTTTGATCAAGGTTAACAGCGACGAACAAGTGAAGGTCGCAGCCAGCCTGGCTGGGATCGAACCAGTTTTTGTTGACATGGGTGACGGCATTCAGATGGCTTATGGCGGAGTAAACGCTCTGACTGAAGTTGGGGTCTACCCTCTAACAATGGAGTTCACAGACAGCCAAGGGACAACCTACCGCTTTGATCAATACGTGATGATCAATTCAGGTAATTTCGCCACTGACAAACCCCTGCAGGTAGATCCTGAAAGTGTCGGCACAGACGCGGAAAAAGCCGAAAATCAAATATTCAAAGAAATAGTCGCTACAGTTACGCCTGTGCAGCAGTGGAGTGGCTTGTGGTATTCACCAGCACAGGACGCTGATTGCATAATTTCTTATTTTGGCAGTCGAAGAACCTACAATGACGGTTCCCAATTGTATTATCACACCGGATTGGACCTGGGTTATTGTAAAGGGGTTGATGTTTACGCTCCAGCAGGAGGAACAGTGGTCGGGGTATTCCCGGACCAAGTGGTGAGGGGCAATGCTATAGTCATCGATCACGGTTTAGGTGTTTATACGATCTATATGCATCTTGCCAGTATCCTGATCGAAGAAGGAGCCACAGTTCAACCAGGCCAACTAATTGGCATCATCGGGACAACTGGGCGCTCAACCGGACCACATCTTCATTTTGAAGTTGACATTCAAGGTACCCCGGTCAACCCACTAACGTGGCTGCGGAGAGCATTTCCTTAAACAAAAAGAGGCAACAAATGTTGCCCTTTTTGTGTGCGCTGAGAGGGACTTGAACCCTCAT
Source organism: uncultured Anaerolineaceae bacterium (assembly GCA_964647425.1). GTDB lineage: Bacteria > Chloroflexota > Anaerolineae > Anaerolineales > Anaerolineaceae > Mesolinea. The sequence goes on along the minus strand of CAZYIJ010000107.1, from coordinate 164 downwards.
GCCTTGCGGCACCTGGCCCTCAACCAGGCCTGTCTGCCAATTCCAGCACCAGCGCAAACGTGAAAGTAAATTATAACGATTCTGAAGTCTTTGTCAAGCAAAGACGGGACGGTGTAAGAGCAACATGATAATGTCCTAAAGTAGCAAAATAGAAATGTCCTAAT
>CAZYIJ010000106.1:0-7356 GCA_964647425.1 uncultured Anaerolineaceae bacterium | reverse complement strand
GAACCAAGATCAGCGGATTCAAAGTCCGATGTGCTGCCATTGCACCATGCCCCAAATCGTAGCCAATATTTTAGCATAGTTTTTATTACGTGCCAAATCAAGCTACAGCGGTTTATTTTACTTCATGCATGAAAAATGTGCGCCCTCTGCATTTGAAAATTTCGCCAGGTCAATTCTCTCCATGCTGTTATTACAAAAAGAATCAAATCTTCAACTTATTTGGGGTTAATCGACCAGGAGTTCTCAAGTTTCTCAACCTGGTATTCACTTTCCGTTCCCGATGAATCAGAATAGCTAAAATCTGTTTTTTCATTCTCGATCGCATCCCGAACGAGATTTTTAAACCCCAATGGGATGTCTGTATTTGTACCTTTCGGAATCACGTAAATGTTTGAGAGCTCCGCAAACAGGTTCGACTGGGAGTCGCTTATTGTGTAGCCCCCTGCCACTGGCAGAACACCATAATTTTGCTCCTTAAAGGAGAAGGAGCGCTCATCCTTCTCAAGCGCAAGTTCAAGATTCAAAAGAAAATCGTAAGATTGGATGATCTCGTTGTAGATGGTGTCATAGGCTTCAAGATAATACTGGTTCGCAATCGCTGCATCGGAGATCGTTGAGATCTTGACCGCTTTCATATACTCCGAAAGAACAAAGGTTGTGTTGTTGTGCTCGAAAGTTAGCACATCTTCTGCCAGAGCAGTTTCGATGGCAGCAATCAACTCATTGGATAGTAACACGCCATCATTTGGCTCAATATTTCCAAGCAACGATTCTGCTATCGGAGTCAAGCGAAAAATCCGGTAAGAGTGCTGCCCCATCGGCTCAAAATGATAAGAGATGTCGTTGACAGTGAACTGCTGGTTACCTTCTCCCAAAGCACGCAAAAATGCTGCTTTTCCATTCCCGTCAAATGTTTCAGCGGCATTCACAGTGAAGACCAGCTCGCGGTTCATGATGGCGCTTGCCTGGTAGCCCGGCTGCGCCTCAACTGGTTGGGTGGCTTGCGGGTCAGTAACAATACCTGGTTCATTAGGTTCAACGGCACATGCGGAGAGAAGAGCGAGGAAAAATAAGGTCAATAGTGTTTTGGTAAGTGTATTTTTCATAGATCTCCAATTGTAACTGAGAAAATCAGAGCATGTTTGTACTCCGGATAGTCATGTAAAAGGTATGCTGATTTCAATTCTCAGGTTATAAAGAACCGCCTCTTGCGAGGCGGTTCGGTTAGTTACTTAAACCAGACTTGAGTCATAAACAGGACCAGTAAGATCCAGACCGCTGCCAGTGCTGCTGTAAGTGCCAGCCCAGCCAGCATAGCGTAGAAGGTATAGCGTCTGGCTTCCGAACCTGTCATTCGCTCGCCATACATTTCTACTCTCTTCTTGCGGTTTAACTCCTGAGCCTGCTTTTCTGCAAAATTTACATTTCGATCGTGCCAGGGCGTCCCGTCAACATCCATGCTGACAATCGTCCTGCCATCGTCATCGTCAAATTGCTTTTTCTGAGTCTGCATCTACTAAAGTTCCTTGGTCATTGAATAAATGACATACTACCATATGTCCCTCTTCAATTTCACGTGTTTGTGGAACCTCAGTCTTACATATATCCATGACGTAGGGGCAGCGGGTGTGAAATTTGCAGCCCTTAGGCGGGTTGGCGGGTGAGGGGATGCTGCCTTCCAGGATGATTCGATTCATCTTGTAATTCGGATCCGGCACCGGCACCGCGCTCAACAAAGCCTGGGTATAGGGATGAAGTGGGTTAGAAAACAGGCTTTTCTTATCAGCGTATTCCACCAGATCGCCCAAATACATCACGCCAACGTAATCAGAGATATGTTGCACGACGGAAAGGTCGTGAGAAATAAACAGGTAAGCAATACCGTTATTGACCTGAAGTTCTTCCAGCAGGTTGATGATTTGCGCCTGGATGGAAACATCCAACGCCGAAACAGGCTCATCGCAAACCACAAATTCGGGGTTCAAAGCTAAGGAGCGGGCAATACAGATACGCTGTCGTTGACCGCCAGAAAATTCGTGCGGATAGCGGTCTTTATGATACGGTTGAAGACCGCATTGCAGCATCACCTTATCCAAATGATCCTCAAATTCAGATGGCGGCACAATATTGTGCTCACGCACTGCCTCTCCGATGATTTCACTGATCGGCATTCGCGGAGAAAGGCTTGAGTAAGGATCCTGGAAGATCATTTGCATCTTTGGACGAATTTCGCGGAGTCCGGCACGGTTCAACTCAAAAACATTTTTATCATTGAATAAGACTTTTCCGCTGGTAGCTTCATTAAGCCTCAGCATCGTCTTTCCAACTGTTGTCTTTCCGCTACCCGATTCACCAACCAAGCCCATGGTCTTTCCACGTTCAATGCGGAAACTGATATCGTCAACGGCTTTAACATACCCGACAACTCTCTGCATCAAACCAGCTTTGATCGGGAAGTATTGCTTTAAATTCCTGACCTGAATGACGTTGCGACCGTCACCGTTATTCTCATTGGTACCGTTGTTATTATTTGCCATAATTTGCTTTTACCTCCTCATCTTCATAGAGATAACACACCGCCAAATGGGTTGGCGAAAGGAAATATTCAGGAGGATAAGGTCCATCGCAGATTGGCATGCGCCGATTACAGCGATCTCTGAAATAGCAGTAGTTTGGCATATTGATTGGGTTTGGAACCGTGCCAGGAATGCTATATAACTTATCGATGTCCCTATTAATGACTGGCTTTGAAGCCATCAAACCGACTGTATAGGGATGCATAGGATGATTGAAAACTTCATCTGCTGTTCCCTTCTCAATGATCCGACCAGCATACATGACCACAACAAAATCAGCCATCTCAGCCACAACACCCAGGTCATGGGTAATGAGCATAATGCTTGAATGAATCTTATCTTTTAAGTTGCGAAGCAGATCGAGGATCTGCGCCTGAATGGTCACATCCAGCGCAGTGGTTGGCTCATCAGCAATAATCAAACGCGGATTGCAAGCCAATGCCATGGCGATCATGATACGCTGGCGCATACCGCCTGACAGTTGATGGGGATACATATCGTAAACACCCTCAGCATTGGCAATTCCAACCAGTTCGATCATTTCAAGTGTGCGTGCTTTGACTTGTTCTTTCGTCATTTCAGGGTTATGCAGTTGAATCACTTCATCAACCTGAAAACCCGCCGTAAAAACAGGATTCAGACTGGTCATCGGTTCCTGAAAAATCATCGAGACTTCGTTGCCGCGAATTTTTTCCATTTCCGAAACCGGAGTCTTTGCAATATCGTAAACCTTATCTCCAGTATTCAGCCGGATCGTACCCTCAACAATCTGTCCTTGAGGTCGCTGCACTAATTGCATCAGCGACAAAGCAGTCACCGACTTTCCACAGCCAGATTCTCCCACTACACCTACAGTCGAGCCAATGGGGACCTCATAGGTGACCCCATCCACAGCTTTTACCGTGCCGATGTCTGTGAAGAAATACGTATGCAGATCGTCGAACTCGACCACGTTGTTCGGGTCTTTCATCTCTGTCAAAAATTCGCTCTCAGGCACATTTTTGCGTTTTCGTTTTTTCTCGATCTCGTCAGTAATTCTGCGATTTTCGCGACTGATACGGGCAGACTCTCTGGCCGTTAAGTGGATCTTTTCAGTAATTTGGTTGTCTTCCAAATCAGTCGTGTCGTATTGTGTTAAATCTTTTTCTTCAGTCATCATCTCACCTTAGCGTTTCATTTTCGGATCATATGCGTCGCGCAGACCATCGCCGACAAAGTTGAAACCCAACACTGTCAACAAAATCAACATGCCAGCCGGAAGCCACATAAACCAATAGGTCTGCATGATGAATGCATCCGAGGAAATGTTGATGATGCTACCCCAGGATGCCAGTGGATACTTGATACCAAGTCCAAGAAAACCCAGGGTCGCTTCGGTAATGATCAGACCACCCAGTCTGGCAGTCGCTGTCACAATCAGGATGGGCATAACATTGGGGACCAGATGTCGGAAGATCTTCCGGCTGGTCCTGATGCCAGTTGCTTCTGTGGCGACCATGAAGTCCTGCTCCCGGAGACTGAGGATCTGACCTCGAACTACTCGGGCAATGCCAGTCCAACCCAGGAAACCCAAAATAGCCATCAAAATAAACATACGGTAAATGGGTGTTACTTCCAAGGTATCCATAACGGAACCAAAGATCAAAATCAAAGGAAATGTAGGAATGCTATTAAACAAGTCCACAAAACGCATCAAAGCTGTATCAATGTTGCCGCCAAAGTAGCCAGAAACACCGCCAACCACCACACCGATGATCAGTTCCAGGAAAACAGTAACGAAACCAACCATTAAGGAGACCCGACCGCCGTACATCAAGCGAGTCAACATATCCATACCGTTGTTATCGGTTCCCAGCGGGTGTTGTAACGTTGGAAATTCAAACATATTAATCAGAACGGTTGGTGTTTCTCTTTTGATATAGTAGTTAGCATTAACCCGATGAATATCGTATTCAGTTACAACGCCATTTTCATCAACAATTTCAAATTTATTTTCGCGATTATTGATCGCATCCCGGGCTATCGCTTTAAATTCGACAGGCAGGAATTCATTCAAATCCAGAGGGTTCACAATAATATTTGAGACTTCCGCAAAAGGCTGACCCTTGTCATCGTTGATGGTTATTTGACCTTCGTGTTCAAGAATTTTGAAAACTCTTCCTCCATATTCGAAGGTTTTCATATCTTGAACTCCAGCAGATTCGCTCAGGAACCGGAAGTCGTAAGAGTTGATCAAAGCCTCATCCTCAGCGTTATAGGCATCAAAGACGGAGAAACTGGCAATGGCAACGTCTTTTTGGGTTGAGATCTGGATAGATTTCATCTCTTTGGTCACAATGTAAGTCGTTCCATCAAAAACAAATGATGTATTACCGGCTTCTTCGGCTTTATTGAATACATCCTCAAATCCTGCCGGGATGGTGTTTCCAGGTACAGGATTGATTCTTCCCAGAAGAGATTCCGCGAATAAATCAAGCTGCATGATCCTGTAAAAATTTTCGCCTTCTTCAATAAATGAATAGGTGTTGTCGCCAGACTTGAATTGATTCTGGTCCCTACCAAGCGCGAGCAGAAATCGTGCTTGTTCAGCACCACCAAAAGCTTCGCCCTCTTTTACTGAATATCGCAATTCGGTGTTAAAAATCGCCCCGGCGTAGTCCTTACTGATAGAGGAGTCCTTATAGAATACTTCTGTTTGAGTATAAGGCGTCAGGAAGGGTCCCACAAACGAGAACAGGAACATAGCCACCAGAATGATCAGACCAATCACAGCCAGCTTGTTTCGAATAAACCGCTTGAAAACGAGCATGCCCGGAGAAAGTGTTTTAACACGACGAGCATCATCCAAAGCCATACCCTGGTTTTGGGGAGTTTGATTTTGGGTGGGTTCGGTTGTTAAGTTAGTTGCTTCTAATTCACTCATTTTCCACCACCTAATTGACCCGAATACGTGGGTCGACCACTGCATAGAGGATATCGGACAACAAAATGCTGACCTGGGTAAGTAAGATTAAAAATACAATATAAAACATAGCAAACGGAATGTCGCCGCGAATAATAGCCTGGAAAGAGATATAGCCAATTCCAGGAATCTGGTAAAGTGTTTCTGTGATCAGGGCACCAGTAAACATACCTGGCAAAATACCACTTAACGAAGTCACTAATGGAATCAGCGTGTTTCGAAAAGCGTGTTTATTGATCACTACTTTTTCTGGCAGACCTTTAGCGCGGGCAGTCCGGATATAGTCAGAATTAAGAACTTCCAGCATATTGGTACGCGTGTATCGCATTAAACCACCGATGGAAAGCATCATCAACGTGATAACTGGCAGTACAAGGTGGTAAGCAATATCCAGAGTTTGCTGGATGGGGGTCATGGTCGTATGGAAACGACCGGTCAGACCATAAAGATCAAACCACTGTAACTTAATCGCAAAGACATACTTCAATATAGTTGCGAGAAAGAAGGTGGGTAGAGAAATACCCATCAGTGCGAAAAATGTGATGGCATAATCTGTGCGGCTATATTGCTTCCTTGCCGCCAGGATGCCTAATGGTATCGCTATAAAAAATTGCACCAATGTTGTAACAACGTTAAGAATCATCGACACCCAAATGACATCGGCAAATTTCTCAGTAACAGGGACAGCGTAATGCCAGGATTCACCAAAATCACCCTGGATAGCGTTTCCCAGCCATCCAAAGAAACCGGGGATAATTCCCTTGTCCAATCCATATACCTTGTTTAAGTCAGCCAGCCATTCTTGATAGGATTTTGTGCTGAGCGGGTTGGACGCACGCTGTCGCGCAACCGATTCTACATAAGAAGTGGGCAAACTGCGGATGACCGTATAGGAAAGCATTGCGCCAAAAAAGGTGATAAAGAGACCTAAAATGACTCTCCTAATAATAAAATTTCTCATAAATACTCCCTCAGTCTACTGTCTGCGTAAAAAACAACATCGGTAGTTAGAGATATGATGAGCCCACCCATTTGGGTGGGCTCATAAATATCTTTATCCGTTCAAGTTCACGGATTAATTCATCTCAACCAGTTCGAGATCGTTCATCCAACCCCAGAAGGTGGTGATATCGGGAGTCAAAGACTCGATATTGACACGTTCGGTGCTGAAGATGATGACGTTCTTGCGCTGATAGGTCGGGATTTCGACAGCCCAGTCAATAATGCGATCCAAAGCCTGTTTGTAAATGGCCTTGCGGAAAGCCTGGTCGTCGCTTAAGCGAGCTTCCATGATGAAGCCGTCAAGTTCCTCGTCCTGGATGTGATAGTGGTTAGACTCAGAAGAGCCTTCCAGACCAACAATGTTGGAACTGTGATAGACCTGGTACATATCGGGGTCAATCGTGGAGCCCCAGGCTGCAGTCCATAGTTCCTGTTCGCCGGAATCCAGGGCATCCCAAAGGATGTTGGCATCGGCAGGATCGTTGATCTTGAGTTCGACACCAATGTTTGCCAAAGAGTCACGGGCACCGGTCAGGATTGCGAAAGCAGGATGGTCACCAGTACCGCCACCGGGGACGATAACTTCGTAAGAAAGTTTCGCGCCTTCAGGAGCAGCAGTGACTACGCCATCAGCCACAGTGAAGCCAGCGGCTTCGAAGAAGCCCAGGGCAGCCACTTCGGCAGCAGCGTATTTTTCTTCCTGAGTCATTTCAGCGGTGTAGAGGGGATTGCCATCGACGTCCACTGAGAATGCAATTGCATAGCCTTCGTCAGTCGGCTGGGGTGCAGCCCAGGAGGTGTTGGAAATTGGGTAGT
>CAZYIJ010000105.1:0-7387 GCA_964647425.1 uncultured Anaerolineaceae bacterium | reverse complement strand
GTCATCCTGAACGAAGTGAAGGATCTTATCAGTTGTGCAAAAAGAAAGATTCTTCGCAAAAGAGGCTCAGAAAGACAGGAAAAAAGCCGGCTTCGAGAGCGGAAGCCGGCCTACATCTACAACCAAACTAATATTTTAAAAAGCGTCGATTTCCAACCAGCGGTCGCCATCCTTGAAGGCGTAAACCGGTGCCCATGCCAGACCAAAGAATTCGACCACCACGTCTTTCTTCAAAGGTTTGATGAATATTTCCTCGATCTCTACGGCTTTTTCCTGAGCGCTATCTTGATATTCTTCAATTTCCTGCTGCATTTTCGCTTCCAGCTCAGCCAATTCGGATTTATATTTCTCGATCATTGCTTCCGATTCTTCAACATTGGCTTTGGCAGTGGCAGTCATGCGGCGCTTGGTCAGAGAGCTGTTGATGCTCTTTTTTCGTCCGCCAAACAACCCAATCACGGTTTGAAGACCAGTGCCCGCCTCTTCCATCCGGCGATGGTTGAGGGTTTGTTGGTCTTTTTCAAGTTCTAATTCTTCTCTGACTAATTTGTCTTCAAGTGACTTCTTCTGCTTGGCATATTTGGCACGTATCTTTTCGAAATCATCTTCAAGATTGGTCTTGCCGGCTTTTTGTGTACGAGCAGTAAAGTCCTCTTTGTTTTCATCAACTTCTGAGACCAGTTTCAGATCGGGATTTCGGTAGAGCGTCAATTGATAATTGCGATAGAGCCAATCTGAGAAGTCATCTGCAAGGTCGCTGACATTTTTCTCATCGTCAAAAGGATAGACCAGATCGGCAAAAGTTGCTTCGGGCAATGGACGGGAGTCAAATTCATTTGAGGGGATTTCGTCAACCTGGAAATCCTGCCATTGTACCAAGCCACGAGTTTGTAATTCAGGCATCAGGATGGTCACTCGCTTTTGAGTGTTGACATTGTAGGTTCGGTTGGCAAACCAAATTTGCGATTGCCCTAGCAGTGCCGGGCGGTAATGGTAACGAGGCTGCGTGGTGGGGGCAATGCCGCTGTCTGCAGCCCGTTTGTAGGCATCCCCAAGGCTCATTTTAACGGGCAGGTAGAAGATGTCTACTTTTGAATTCAAAACCGGTTGGGTTGTGCTTCCAGGGAGGCTGCCATCACTGCCACCAACAACATCACCAGCACTAACAGTTTGCCCAGTTCCATTTTGGGCAGCTGAAACCATGCGCACGTCTGCACCGACTAAACGGTTGAGGTCTTCCAACTTGTTGCGAGTGATCGGACCAGGCAAATAGTTCATGGCCCAACGGGTCGTGAAAATTTCCGGCCCTTTGGAGTGGACGTTGTGTAAAAGAAAAACTCGTTTACCCAGGGCAGAGATGGTGTTGTCGAAGAATGAACGATCGAAAGTACCAGATACATTGGTGAGACCATCCAGCAAGCGCTGCTTGTCCTGATCGGTTTGCAATTTACCGATAAGCCAGGTGCCGGCATTGGAGAGGGCTTTGTAGTCCAGATCGATCGGGTTTTGCGTTGAGAGCACCAAACCAACTCCAAACGCGCGGGCTTGCTTGAGCATGCGCAAGATGATCGGTTTGCTGGGCGGGTTGGAAACCGGAGGTAAATAGCCGACAATTTCATCAAAATATATCAGGGCGCGCAGGTCGCTGGTGCCCGATTGGGTGCGCATCCAGGTTTCCACAGCGGAATAGAGCAGCGTTACGAAGAACATGCGCTCAGCGTCCGCCAGATGAGCCAGGTAAAAGACGCTGTGTTTGGGTTTGCCATCCGGGGAATAGAGCAGGCTCTGGATGTCCAACGGCTGCCCTTCAAGCCAACTTTCAAAGGAAGGAGCGGCAATGAAATTGTTCAGAAGCATCGCCAGATCAAAACGGTCTTTTTCGGGATAAAACTTGGAGACCGCGAAGACACCTAATTTTTCAAACGGTGGGTTTTGCACCTGCAAGATCAACTTTTCGAGGTCAAGATCTTCACCGTTGCTCCAGGCATTTTCGAAGATATTGGACATCAGGATGTGTTCACGGGAACGCACCGGATCGATATTTTTAAAACCAACCAATTCGAGGAGTGCTGTAACCGTACTGCTGATTGACTCGCGCAGCATTTCCTTGTTCTCTTCCCAATCGATGATCGGAGCTTTCAAGGATGACAGAATGCTTACCGGGATAGCGGAATTGGAGCCAGGAGTATATATGGCATAATCAACACTTTTCGCCAGTTTTTCCATGCGGGCGCGGTCTATCCCTGAACGTTCGGTGCCTTTCTTCCAGGAGGCAGCAGCAGCTTCAGCTGCTTGCTCTACCGTCTGACCTTCCCGCTTGGCGGCGTCAGCGTCTACCCATGGAGCAAAATCGGTGGGGAGAAATTCGGGGAAATGCAAAAGATGGTTGGTCAAATCGCCTTTGGGGTCGATCAGGATAGCCGGGATACCTTTGAGCGCGGCTTCTTCCAACAGGATAATCCCCATACCCGTCTTGCCCGAGCCAGTCATACCAGTGATGACCATGTGGGTGGTGAGGTCCTGGGGGTCGTAGTATGTAAGTTTTTCCGGGATGATTGCCTGGGATTTTAGGTCGTAGGTATTTCCAAAATAAAATTCTGAAGGATCGATTTCCATAATTGATTGTTCCTCTCTTTTTGTCAGGTAGGTAAATTATAGTACAAGCGCGGGTAAAGTTGATAAAGATCCTTCGCATCGCTCAGGATGACAAAAATGAGGGATTGCTTCGTCGCTGCGCTTCTACTCTGTACGCAAGCAGTCGCAAAGACGGAATCGGTCTATCTGAGCATTACTATTTGGTAGGGAACAGGCCTGCCTGTTCCGTCTGGTAGAGTGATTGCTGCTCAAGGTTGAGGCAGGCCTCAACCCTACAACTACTGTACCGTGAAGAGGGATTTATGATGTTGAGAAAAAAGGCGGATTGCTTCGTCACTCCGCTTCTACTCTGTACGCAAGCAGTCGCAAAGACGGAAAGGTGTCATTCTCAACCTCCGTTGTGAAGAATTTTGATTTTTATAGTACTGTTAAGATCCTTCGCTTTGCTCAGGATGACAAGAAACAACTAAAAATACTGATCAGGGTTGAAATTTGCCAATGACGACAGCACTGCGGTTGCGAGAGAGAAATCCTGAATGGCAGTGATTGGGTTTGGGACCGCAATGGCACGGATGCCGGCGCGGTGGGCTGCCAGTACACCATTTTGAGAGTCTTCAAACACAAGAGCATTTTCTGGTGAGACACCCAGCGTTTCAAGCACTTTCAGATAGATATCCGGCGCGGGTTTTGCTCTTTCCACATTGTCAAAGGTCACGATGGCGTCAAAAGCATCCAAAAGCCCGAGGCGGTTGAGGTGAGTTTGCACCCAGGAGTAAGCCGCGCTGGAACCAACTGCCAGGAAGTAGCCTTTGGTTTTTGCGTTTTTAATTAGATCAACCACACCATCCATTGCTTCAAGTTGTTCGCAACGAAGGTAGGCAATCTTTCGGAAGTCCTGTCGAATCTGCTCAAAACTACGCTCCTCACCTTCCCGATCAGCCAAAAGAATTGCTGGATGAAAATCCTCAGGGCTGTTGGAGCCTATCGCGTTTATATAGGCATCCATTGTGAAGGTCAGGCCGACCTTAGCATAAAAATCGTTCCAAATCTCGACCTCGGCGGATTCTGTATCCAGGATCAGACCGTCGAAATCAAATATCAGTGCGTGTTTGGCAGAATTATCTCCTGACATTGTGTCGTCCCCAGTAACCTGCACGCAGTGGCGTGACATCTTCGATGGTAATAAAGGCTTCCGGATCGGTCTCCTTAATGATTTTCTCGATCTCAGCAACATCTTTTCGCCTCACAGCCAGGTCGCTGATGCAAACAGGTCCATCTTTCCCTTGAGCGGGGATTTCAGTAACAGCAAAGTCATTATCCCGAAGCGCCTTTGCAACCTCCTCACCTTTGATTTTGCTGATGACACTGATGTGCGAGTAACCAACAGCAAGTTTTCTTTCTAAATATATTCCTACCACGTTGCCGGTTGCGAAACCAGCAGCATAACCAATAATGTAAAGGAAGTTAGACATGTCATTCAATACTGCACCAAAAGTGATAACGAATAGAACAGATTCAACAAAGCCCAAGATCCAGGCGATGCCGCGTTTACCTCGCATGGTGAGCATGAAACGCAATGTGTCCATGCTAATAGAGAGTACTCTAACTAAAAAGATCAATAAGGTTGTGCCAATTACCTGCCAGGTAAAAATTTCTGCCATCTTTGCTTTCCTCTATTCAAATAAGTAGTAAATCGTCTGCAATGGTGTATCCCAATGCAGACGAACTTAATTCATTAAACACTTTTCCCCTGCCTACCGATACGCTTCGTGGCAGAGACCTATTCTGCTTTTTCCTTGCCCGGGATATCCTCTTTTGCTGAAGTCCAACATGGTTGGTAAAGCTCGGTGGTGTATTCCTTGACCATGCGGGTCATGGAAAATTCAGGGGATACCGTACGGATTGTTTCTTTGATCCGTTCGATCCAAGGTCCGGGCAGACCATCTGCAGAACGCTTGGTGTAATAGAGCGGGACAATTTCGTTCTCGAGCGTTTCATAAAAACTGAGAGCATCAGCTTCATCCTGCAAATCCTGGTTGTCGTAATGGGTGTCGTCTCCAATAGCCCAACCGTTTTTACCGTTGTAGCCTTCTGCCCACCAACCGTCAAGGACAGAGAAATTGAGGGTGCCATTCATTCCAGCTTTCATACCGCTGGTACCAGAAGCTTCACGAGGTCGGCGAGGGGTATTGAGCCAAATATCGACACCCTGGACCATATGTCTTGCCATGTCCATGTCATAATCGTCCAAAAACACCAGGCGGCCACCATTGCGGGAGCTCTTGACATGTCGGTAGACTTCCTGGATAAGGCGTTTTCCGGGTTCATCGGCTGGGTGAGCCTTGCCGGCAAAGACGATTTGTACCGGGTGTTCCTGGTTGGTAACGATCTTCATCAGGCGGTCGTAATCCCTGAAAATCAGGTTAGCACGCTTGTAGGTAGCGAACCTGCGGGCAAAGCCAATGGTTAATGCGAGTGGGTCAAGCAAGACACCACTGGCAACGGTTTGAACAGGATGCACATTGTCGGTTGCCCATTCACTTCGGGCACGCCCGACCATGTAACTAACCAGTTTGCGTTTCAAGTGGATGCGTACTTGCCAAAGTTCACTATCCGGAATTGCTTCAATCCGTTCCCACATATCAGGATCATCAAGGCGATCTTTCCAATCAACGCCAAGATATTTGATGTAAAGATCAACAAGCCTGCGGGCAATCCAGGTGCCGGTATGGACACCATTAGTAATATGACTAATCGGTACATCTTCCGACTCTGTGTTCGGCCAGAGGTAATTCCACATCTTGCGGGAGACTTCTCCGTGCAATTTGGAAACGCCATTGCGATAGTTGGAAAGTTTCAATGCCAAAACCGGCATGCTGAAAACTTCATCAGACCAGTCGGTTTGAATTTTTGCGAGATCCATAAATTGATCACGGTTCAAACCAAGCTTGCCCCAGAAATTGGCAAAATATTTATCGATAAGCCAGGTAGGGAATTCGTCATTGCCCGCTGGTACCGGGGTATGGGTCGTGAAAATGCTGGATTTCTTTACAATTTCTTTGGCTTCTTCAAGGGTGTGTCCCTTATCATTCATCAGCTGGCAAATGCGTTCCAAGGTCAGGAAGGCAGAATGCCCTTCATTCATATGGAAAATTACTGGATTGTGACCAAGGCGCTCTAAAGCGCGCAATCCGCCGATGCCCAAAAGCATTTCCTGTGAAATTCGCAGTTCAGGGTCGCTGATATAAAGCTTATCGGTTAATTGGCGGTCCTGGGGATTGTTCTCCGGGAGATTTGTGTGCAAAAGAATTAAAGGTACCCGACCAACATGAATTTCATAGAGCCGTGCCCATAGTGTGCGACCAGGAAGCTCAATCGAGATTTTGATCGGATCATGGTTTTCGTCATAAAGGGCAACGATTGGCATATCATCGAAATTAATTTCCACGTTCTGCGCTTCCTGCCAGCCATCTTCTGTAATGCGCTGAGAGAAATAACCGTAGGTGTAAACAAAACCGACGGCAATCAGTGGAAGACCAAGATCACTGGCTTCTTTCAAATGATCACCCGAAAGGATACCCAAGCCACCCGCGTAAACCATCAACGATTCATGCAATCCGTATTCAAACGAGAAATATCCGATCTTGTCTGCGCTATTGTCTGGGTATTTGGTAGCAAACCAGGTGTCTTTGCGGGTCATGTAAGCGTCATAATCGCGTACGATCTTGTCATAACGATCGAGGAAGTAGCGGTCTTTGATCAGGTCCTCAAATTTCGATTTTTTAACTTTCCGAAGCATCACGACCGGGTTGTGATTGGTCTGTCTCCATTTAAGCTCATCGACTTCCTTGAAAAGCCTGGCAACATCGGGGGTTCCGACCCACCAAAGATTATGGGCGATATCGGCCAGTCTCTTGATGCGATAAGGCAAATCGAAGCTGTTGGGATATTCCCGGATGATTTTATTGGTCATAAATTTTCTCCTATAATGCGGTCCCTAACCCGCGTTAATTCCTTTTGTATACACGATTTCCCATTATACCCATAAATAAAAATGATGTTACTCAAGGGCTTTGATGGTTACTTAACTCATAGATACAAAGGTCTGGCGTCTTTACTTTCCGGTGTACCCTGCCGCAGTAATAGACTGGATGCGGCAAAGCCGGCGATCGGACATGCGGCTGTAGAGGCGTTGGTCCAACTCGTCTGGTGAAAAAGACGAGGTAATTACGGTTGGAAGCTCGGCGTTATAACGGTAATTGAAGAGTTGATAAAGCTTCTCACGCGCCCAGGGGGTCGCCGATTGGGTGCCAAGGTCATCGAGGATCAACAGTTGAGCATTGCGCACCTCGTTGAAGCGTTTGTCCAGGCTGACAGCGCTATTGGGCGCAAAGGCAGCACGCAAATAATCCAACAAATCCGGGACAACAATAAAAAGCGGCGGAGATCCTTTGGCAGCCTGGTAGTTGCCAATGGCGGCAGCCAGATGGGTCTTGCCGCATCCATAAGATCCATGAATGCTCAGCCAGCCGTGAGGATTTTCAGCAAAAGCCTGGGCAGCCTGGAAAGCTTCCCGGAGTGAGTTGGTATCTTCTTTTCTTAACCCTTCTTCCTTGCGAAAACTAAAATTACCAAATGTTTGTTTTGAGTGCAGGTGCAAGCTCGACAATTCGGGATGCCCAAATTCATCGGTTGGATTACGAAAATCCGGGGCAAGGATGTGCACATGAGTCACCAGATCAGGGTCAAGCAGCCGGGAGTGAATGCGTCCTTCGAAATCTGTGAGCTGCTG
>CAZYIJ010000104.1:3241-7420 GCA_964647425.1 uncultured Anaerolineaceae bacterium | reverse complement strand
CTCATCTCATCCTCCTAATCATCAAAAGTATTTCTGAATAAAGGTATTTCATTAGGGCTCATAACCTCTGGTACTTTACTCCAGTCCACACCTTTTGTTTCTTCCTCTTCCCAGAAACCTTCTGGTGCTTCTTCCGGGTGGTCTGAATAATAGTCTTCTGCATCAACTATCAACGAACCTTCACCATTGCACTCGTCACAGATTTCCTCGTGGTCGTCTTGGCTTCCGTCCCAATAGAGCCAGTCGAGAACCCAGACTATACCTTCGCCCTCGCATTCTGGGCAAGTAATCTCCATCATTTTGTTTGTCATTCTTTACATTCCTTTTCGATTTTCTCTACTCTGATTTCGCCTGTCGCTAACATTCTAAAGATTAGGTCTGCTGTTCTTGCTGCACCTGCTTTTATCCCAAGAATAAAACCTGCAATTAAACTGACTACTCCCATTAAGATAAACCAACCTGTCAATTCCATTTCATTCCTTCTTTTGCTCTACCCAACCATACTTTTCTGGTTGTTTCCGTAACATTTCTATTGTCCGGTCTATGTACCGCTGGTCGTAATAATTAATTTCAAATAAATCTTCTGGATAGCAAGATTCACTATTAGCGACTGTTCGCAACCCATGTCCGGTTCGGTAAAAGAACCTGCAGAAAATCAGCTTATCGTGAACCCAGCTTGTAACAAATCCAATCTCTACATCTGGTGATTTCCAATATTCTGACTCTCGACCGCCAAACTCCTTCCGCACATAATCTGGCACATACATCACCTGTAAACCAACCTTCAAATTCTCTTGCTTTATCATTATTTCTGCTCCTTTGCCCAATTGAGTATTTCTAAAACTTCTTCCGGTGACTTCCAACCGCCGACTTGGTCTATGTCAAACTCTGGTACATTGATTAATTCACCGTCTTCAGCCCATACTGCAACCTCTGCATCTGGGCTTTCTAAGCGTTTTATTTCGTCAAGCGCCTTTAAGTTAAAATGGTTGCTACAGTAGTTTCCAAACCCCCATTGCACCGAGACTGTGTAACCGTTTTCAAAAGTCATGTGAAACCCTTTCGCCCGAGTAATCTTGAACTTGCCTTCTTTTATCATTCCTACTCGCCTTTCACCTTTCTGATAAAGTCTCTCTCTTTTGTGTTCACCTCAGATAGCCCGCCCGCATAAAATCTTTTGTACTTGGTCGGCGCATATCCACCGTGCGTTGCTTGATTCCATACCTCTTGAATTGCCTCGACTGTATAAATCTTTTCGCCTTCCTTCCTTTCTCTGACCATAATTACTTTGGCTAAAACATATCCGTCATAGGTCTGCGCTGGCGCTCTATACCAACTCCCTACTTTGATATCTTTGTCTTCCATTTCAGTCCTCGTCTTCTAATCTACGTTCCAGAACGTTAACATGTTCCCAACCCCACCACCAGCTCTCTAAAACCAGCTTATTCCCGTTATCTAATTTAATCGTGCAAGTGTTCCTTTTGTCTTTCTTCGTCACCTTACCTACATTACCAAATACTTCTACAATGTCGCCAACCATGAGTTTTTCCATTTTAGTCTCCTTTCTAATGGCAATGCCGGTTATGTTCCCGGTCATCGTATTCAATCCAAATCAGGCTTGCTATTGCGGCTATTCCTAAAAGTATTATCGCCCACATTTTAGTCTCCTTATCTTTCTTCATGGTCTTCATAATTGAGTATTTCCGGGTCTTCGTCAATTTCTGCTATCTCTGAATCGAATAAATTCGGAAGGTCATCGTCCAATGTACTTGGGAAGTCGTTCATTACCGCTTGCTCTGCCTCTTCCAAACTATCGTACATTTCTTGATTGTAAAGATAAACTCTCATCACACCCTCTTGTTCTTCGCATATTCGCATAATAACATTGCGGTACAAATGGCGTCATTCTCTGCTTCCTTGCATACTGCCTCTGTCATTCCTTGACTGATTGCTTTAGCCCGAATGGCTTTGATTTTCTCTCCCGCCTGCTCTCCACCTTCAACTGTCATTAATGACGCATTAATGATTTTGGTTACCTGACTAAAGTACTTGTCGTAATTCATTTCGTCTCCTCGTCTTACTAAATCTTTACTTGGGCAATCTCGTGAACAAATACATAATTGGAATTAGCGAATATATCATGGATTCCATCAACGACTGACTCACTCAAAATAACTATTCTTTGTTCTCGGACTATTGCTTTGGCTTGATACCACTTACCACGTACTTCAACTAACGCTACATCAGAATAATGAGCAGTACTTTGCTCAATCTTGTCTAACATCTCGTCCTCTTTTTCAGTAGGGTTATTTTCTACAAATTTAATAGTGTCGAGCATATACTTCTTCAACGCCAAATAGGCTTCGCCCTCGTCTTGATAAGCCATCTGGTCTAAAATTGTCCTTGCACTAATTAAGTCTTTGTAGGTAATGTAACTTTTCCACATCTTAGTCTCCTTTTTTTATCTTACTTATAGTATAACCTATATAGAAGCTGTTGTCAAGGGTATTTCCAATAATCGTCACCCAAATCTAAATAATCCTTTGAATTTATTTTATCTATATCTATAGGATTCAAATATTCATAACCAATACTCAATGTATCTGCGCGAAATTGCTTACCATTAGAATTATCTATAGCATTCTTCTTCCAATATTCCAAGAATGGGTGAGTAAGCAACTGTTTCTTAGTAATATATCCACATAACCAAACTTTTTCAAAGGTTTTTGTAGTGCTCATAAAGTAATAAATATCCACTACCTCGTTTCTTGCTTGATAAGCAAATATGCTTGCTTGATGGGTTGCAATATCTGGTGCTACATTTCGGCATTTACACTTAACATCTATCTTTTTTCCTTTATAAATAAAATCATATCGCCAATCTTTAGACAATATAGCCGTACTATACATTTCTGCAAATATCAACTCCCCTAATATTCCAGCTTTCCTACTCCAAACATTGCTATGATAAGTATATCGGTTAAGCACAGAATGTTCCGGATATTCTTGATGATACTTCTTATTCATATCAAAAATTATCGCATCATTAGTTTCCACCATTATCATTCCTGCGCTTAACCGATAATTCATTATTTTGTACCGCCTAACTCATACCAAAAGTATCTAAATAATTTTATAGCCAATTCCGCTGCGCTATAATCACCTAAATTCCTGATACTTCTTAATCTAAACTGGTTATACCAGTCTTGCACAATATACTGTCCCTCTAACGGGAAACTTTGATATATTTCTTGCAAGTTTCTACTTTCTTCGGTCTTTACCTTACTAAGCTCTTTTAATATATTTTTCGTAATTATTTTATTCATTTTTTCCTCTTAAAAGTAAGATTCGCTATCTTCATATTCAGCTTGCGATACAGCATTTTTACTTATCAACCGAGTAATTAAGCGAGCTTTAACTTCATAACTTGAAGCTGGCGAACCATCTTTACGTATATAAACTTTTGGATTACCAGTAACCCTATCTGCTATAATAGTGCCGACTATGTGCACCATATCACTTTTATGAATGTGCTTTTCAGTATAATTTGCACTACCACCCCACAAATAAACAGTAAACCAAATTGTGTACGGATTATCTTTTGACCAAACCGACGAACCTACAGACAACTTGGCTACTTTATCTCCTTGCGGTGTAGCACTAATTTCTGGGTCTCTACCTACATATCCGATAAAACTAACCTCGTTAAACATTATTCTCCTTGTTGTTTTTCTCTTTATATAACCTTCTGAATTTTTCCAGATTCGTATCTACTTTCTCTTTACTCCTTGAATCTGATTTGTGCCCTTGCGCTTTCCATCGCTTCAATATCGCTAAAGCATATTTCCAGCTTCGCTTATTCTGCGCTGCTGATTCTTTCAACGCTTCTATAATCCATTCCTCAGAATAATCTTCCAAAGCACCTTTTATTTCATCAGTCACAAAAGGTGTTAACAATCCTATCTCATTTTCGTAAACTGAAAATACAGCCACCTGCGCGTTATCTGTAGGGGTAGGGGTAATGGGATTAATATGAGTATGGGAAGGGGTATGGGTATGGGTATGGGTATGGCTTTCGTTTTGCTTTTCATTTGCTTCTGTTTTGCTTTCGTTTTGTAAAGCAATTTGCTTTTCATTTGCTTCTGTTTTGCTTTCGTTTTGTAAAGCAATTTGCTTTTC
>CAZYIJ010000104.1:0-3141 GCA_964647425.1 uncultured Anaerolineaceae bacterium | reverse complement strand
TTTGCTTTTCATTTGCTTCTGTTTTGCTTTCGTTTTGTAAAGCAATTTGCTTTTCATTTGCTTCTGTTTTGCTTTCGTTTTGCTTTATTGGTCTACCACCTCGCCTTCCTGCTTCGGCTCTTTTAGTCTTTATATCGTTAATTTGCTGACGTGAATAATTATATTCCAGAAAGTCATGTATCAAATATCCATCATCAATTCGAATAAATAATCCACATTCAACAAGCCTGTCCGCTGACTGCTTTGGGTCATTCTGAAATGCTTGAATTCCTATCAAGTCCAACACGTCATCAGCAATATAACCTTCAGTCATATAGGCATTCGAATGGCATAACGCAGCCAAATATAACATGGCTGCGTTATTACCAGCTTTCCTAATTTTCGGGTGGCTAAAAAAATTATCATCAATCCTTGCCCATGCCATAATAGCCTCTGCTTAGATTGCGTATTCTTCTCTTAGCATTTCAAATTCAACACCTGCGAACTCATTAATCTCAAAATATTTCTCTTCCTTATTCCATACCGGGTCAATCCAAGCGAGAGCGGCTGACACCATTTCAAGCGAGACATCTGCAATACTCGCATGCCCGAACAATACTTCTTGAATTGCATGTCTCAAATCAGGATTGTCATCTTCAAGTAGTTGAATCAATACTGCAACCAAAGTTTGCCTGTCTCTTGAAGTCGCTGGCTCTGATTTCGCAGCCATTTTCTTTAAGTTAGCTAATAATACTTTTGGCTCGTAAGGTCTTGAATATTTTGGCTTAGCTTTTGCAACAGAGTTCATCGCTACCATTTCTGCTTTCCCAACTTCTTGTTCAGGTGCATTAGCATCATTGTCTTCATCAGCGTACAAGCCAAAAGCTGCAGCTAACCCATACCGTCTCAAATAAGTGATTATCGCACCTGCTTCTTGCGCCGGATTCTTAGTCCCTACAAATGCGATTGTAAAATCACTCTCTAACGATTCACCGCTTTCGTGCAATATGATTGTCTTTACTCCGATTCTCATACCCTCGTAACCAGTCACCGGGAATTGCACCCAACTCAATCCATGCTTCGGCGCATGTTTATTGATGTGATTAATGATTGCTCCGAGACTTGAATATCTGGACTTAAAATACGGATTCTCGCTGTCAAATGGCACTAATCCGCTTGCCTCCTTATGGAAGGCGACTAACGCAATTGCTAAATTCTTTTGTTCCATTTCTTTCTCCTTTTAGAATGGTAAATAATCGTAATCCCGGTAACCACAATCTAAGCAGTACCAGCAATACGGTTCGTTAATTGGCTCGTCATCCTCTGATAACGATTCATATTTGACTTCTATGTGCTCTATCCATGAAGTGCTTCCACATTCTGGACAAGTTCGCACTCTTAAGCACTTGCTTTTTTCTAACGGGTGGTTTACAATATGTTCATTCACTTTCACGGCTTAGTCTCCTTTAAGTAGAATCAGTTAGAGCGTAGCGCCCCTTCTACGCTCTAACTGTTTATACATGCTGTTTCATACTCTTAATCATTGCGTAATAGTACCGAACAGCTTCGTTGATAATATTTGACATCGAACGATTTTCAATCACTTTCAATTCATCTATTTTCTTCACTGTATCTTCTTTCAATGTAACTGATGTTACTGGGCTTCTCATAACTACCTCCTTAGTAACAGTATAGCCTATATAGCTTCTGTTGTCAAGGTCATAAGCTCCTTGCTTCAAGCATTGCGCCAGCCATCTCTTCCATTGTGGTTGTAATATCACGTGACTGATAACCTGCAAAATCGGAAGTTGCCATAACAAAGTCAGCAACTGTTCTCGGTTGTGCTTCTTCAACAGCCTTACTCCAAAGTTTGGAAGTTTCAACTGATAAAGCATATTTTGAAGTCCACCGCTTAACAATAGAATCAATTTCCTGACCAAGTTCCATTTCAGTAGCGGCAATGTAAAGGTCAATACCTTTATTAGCTTTCGACATTGCCAAAGTTAGCGCATGCCAAACGTAACCTTTCATCGCCCAACGCTGACCCATGTGAACTTGACGCATTCGTTGTTCCTCTTTCCAACCGAATATCACACCATTCGTACAATAGGAACGATACATTCCACCTGCAATACGAACACTACCAGTACCGTCTTCACTATTACGAATATGAATAGCAGGTTTCAAACCGCCATAACCACCACCGTCATAAGATTGCGGATTATTCGTATTAGGGTCAGCATTCACAGAATTGAACAATATCCACATATCCAAATTATCATCAATCTTAGGCTTCCATATAACCGGGTGTAACTGTTCCATACCCTCTCGCTCAAATATTTGCTGTGCATCTCGCCACAAATCCCAATGGTTATAGGTAAGATACCGCTCTGTCAATACCGACCGCAATACTTGTCCGTCTGGCTCATAGCGTAATCGAAATAAATATTCACCATCAACGTCTTTCTTCAAGCGATTAACGATTGTTTCTTCAAGGTCACCGGGGCAACGCTTAGAAAGCATCCAACCTGCAGGTGCGCCAAGCTTTTCACACAACTTAAAGTAACCAGTTTCATTGCAATCAGACGCAATGTTTGCGCCATGCGCAGGGATAGTCACGTGCCCACCTGCCTGATAACCAATTCCATCAAGCCTGTCGTACACATCTACCAACTTACTTTGGTGAGCAAACACCTGCTCGCCGAACCTATCAAACTCTACTTTTTCATATCTTGTTTCTGTCATCTCAGTCTCCTTTATTTCTACTTATCTAATTCTTCAAATTTTGTAACAATTACACTATGCTTCAATGCTCTTACAAATGTACCATATGTCAAACAATTCAAATACTCACCTCCATATTTACGATGACGGTTACTCATAATCTGCATGAACAACCAAAGCGGCTTATCCCTGTCAAACATGCTTGCATTTCTAAGCTGCGTTACTATTTCTTTAGGCGTACCAGAGTAGGTACGCCCCGACCAAAATGTGACTTGATATTTCCTCATTTATCTCCTTTATAAAGTTAATACTACCGGCTCGCCTATTGTTTGACTTGAGCGTAGACCGGACATTTCAAATAACCGCTTATTCAAATATTTTGCTAACTTAGCAATCCGATTGTCCTCACTATTGGACTTGATACCGAACAGGGTCTTG
>CAZYIJ010000103.1:0-7440 GCA_964647425.1 uncultured Anaerolineaceae bacterium | reverse complement strand
TGGAAAATTGTCCACAGAGCTGTATGTAAGCATCGTTTATTCTATTGCTGCCATTGTCTTAGGCACCCTGATGTTGTTCATCGAAAAAGGCTACCAGTCCTATTCACCGAGGATTTACCTGATTTTTCTGCTTCTGGCATTGGTTCCACAAACGCTTGGTCATACCTCTTTCAACAAAGCGTTGACACACTTCCCAGCCCGAACAGTCTCTTTAGCACTGCTTTTTGAACCGGTAGGTTCGAGCCTTTTAGCGATTTTGTTTTTAAAAGAATTACCGTCAGGCGTCGAAATCGCTGGCGGTATTCTGATATTAATTGGATTATTTATCGCGCTGAGCGCTAAGCCTAATGAGGTTTGACGCCATCACCACGATGAGACTCAAGCCAGTGGGTATAACGGCATTTTTCTTCAACAGATAACCTGCTATAGAGCAAATTCATCCGGCGAATTTTAGCATTCAAGGCAGAAGTCAATACGTCTGGTTTCATGTGCCACTTCCAGTTTCCGGCAGTTGTTCCTGGCAGGTTGAAGCGGCTCTCAGCTCCAAGACCAAGAAAGTCCTGAATTGGGGCAACCACAAACTTGGCAACCGACTGCCAGATCGCTCTGATCATAGCTTCAGCCACCTCCTCTGCCATTTCAAAATGAAGGTAGTCTTTGCAGAATTGTTGTTCTGATTCAGTGGCATCGTCAAACCAACCACGCGCAGTGTTGTTGTCGTGGGAGCCGGTGTAAGCAAAGCAATGCACAGGATAGTGATGGGGCAGGAAATCATCTTCCGGATCGCCTGTGAAACCAAACTGCAGAATTTTCATTCCAGGCAATTCAAAACCGTCCCGCAGTGATTCAACGTCTTCTGTAATGACCCCCAGATCTTCTGCGATAATAGGGAGCGCAGGAAAATTCCGCTT
This sequence comes from uncultured Anaerolineaceae bacterium, assembly GCA_964647425.1. Lineage (GTDB taxonomy): Bacteria > Chloroflexota > Anaerolineae > Anaerolineales > Anaerolineaceae > Mesolinea. The sequence goes on along the minus strand of CAZYIJ010000103.1, from coordinate 6,529 downwards.
TAACTCGTTAAAGAGCTCCACAGCAGGTCCAGGAATCCATTCGCCCTCAATGGCAGTCGTGTTGCCATAGGGAACATGCCATGCGGCAGCAAAGCCTCTGAAATGATCCAGGCGAACCATATCCACCAGCTCAAGAGTTGCACCCAAACGGGAAACCCACCACTCAAATTTGGTCGCTATGTGGTATTCCCAATCGTAAAGGGGATTGCCCCATAATTGACCCGTGACTGAGAAATAATCTGGCGGCACCCCCGCTACAAAGGTTGGATTCAGATTTTCGTCGAGTAAGAAAAGTTCTGGGCGTGCCCATACATCTGAACTATCCAGCGAAATCACAAAGGGCATGTCGCCAATAATTTCAACCTTTCTCTCGACAGCGAACGCTTTTAAACGCAGCCACTGCCTGAAGAAGAGAAATTGATTGAACTTGTGTTTCGATATTTTATCAGCAAGCGATACCTTTGCCACTTCGATTGCCGCAGAATCCCTGGTCTTCAGGGGTTCAGGCCAGTCAACCCAGGGATGCAGATCCTGGGTTTCTTTGATCGCCATGAACAAGGCATAATCTTCAAGCCAGGCTTTTTTCTCTTCACAGAAATTTTCGAATTCAGTTCGAAGTCTCGGGTCGTCTTTTTTTGCGAAAGCTTCATAGGCTCTGTTTAACAGACTTGTCTTCCAATCGATAGCCGGTCCATAATCGACTTCCTCCAATGGAAAATCAGGTCTGTCTTTGAGATCAGCACTGGAGAGTAGTCCATCTTCAAACAATAATATCGGATTTACAAGGAAGGGGTTGCCTGCAAAAGCCGAAAAGCATTGATAAGGTGAATCCCCATAACCTGTTGGACCAAGGGGCAAAATTTGCCACAATTGTGTGCCGCTTCTGCTCAAAAAATCAACCCAGCGATAGGCTTCGGGTCCAAGATCTCCAATCCCATCGGGTCCAGGCAAACTGGTAGGGTGGAGTAAAATGCCTGATTTTCTGTCTGTTTCCATGAAAGTTAATCCTTAATCAAAGTGATTTGTAAACATCCAAATATTTCATCGCAGAAGTTTTCCAACGGAAATCTGCGGTCATCGCGTTTCTTTGCATTGATTGCCAGGTCTCTTGATCCTCAAAGGTATCCAAAGCCAGGCTTAGACTGTGGACCAATCCAGCAGTTGTTTTCTCAGTATATAGGAACCCAGTAGCGCTCTGGGGATCTGCTGAGTAATCCTTGATTGAGTCAGCAAGACCTCCCGTGGCAGTTGCAACAGGCAGATTACCGTATCTCATGGCAAACATCTGTGAGAGACCGCAAGGTTCGTAGAGTGAAGGCATCAGGAAGATATCTCCAGAAGCATAGAGAACACGCGCAATCACATCATCATACTTAATAAAGCAGGCTATTCGATCAGGGTATTCCTCCGCAAGTTTCCGGGCTCTTTCTTCTAATTGAGGACTTCCGGAGCCTAACAATGCGAACTGCCAGTTTCGATCGATCAGCTGCGGTAACGCATCCAGTATGGCAGGCACTCCTTTTTGTTCGGAGAGACGAGTGACAATTGTCAGCAAGGGGATCGTCTCATCTACCTTAAAATTAAGTGCTTTTTGCAGGTCGAGTTTGTTTTTAACACGTTCAAATAGCCGTTCGACATCAAAGTTGTGTGAGATGGCTTCATCATCAGCTGGATTCCACTGATCCTCGTCAATTCCGTTCAGAATGCCTAAAACCTTATCAACATGTTTTTGGAGATATCCTTCCATACCACAGCCATAATCTGGTGTGAGAATCTCGCGGGAGTAGCCCGGAGAGACAGCAATGATCTTATCTGCAGAAGCAATTCCCACCGGCAGTGGCGTGAACTTCGCCCAGTCGGGCAAGTCGGGGTCAGTGCTCGCGGTAAAACCAAGCAAATTCATGGCATCCTGGGAGCCCCAGCCGTTATAAGGTAAATTGTGAACCGAAAGAACGGTTTTGATTCCAGCAAAGAAGGGATCGTCTTGGTAAGTTGTAGCCAGAGCGTGGACAGCCAATGCCGTGTGCCAATCGTTGGCATGCAGGATATCGATTTTCCAATCCAGGTAGCGCAATGCTTCAAGCAGAGCGAGCGAAAAACTGGCATATTTCATACCGTCCAGCTGCCAGTCTCCGTGGTAAACAGGTGAGTCGTGATTAATATATGGATTGTCAATCAAATAAACCGGCACCTCATCAATAACGGAGACAAACAAATCGCAATTTAACTGTTGGTCGTTAGCCTGGAAAGAAAACTCGCCAATCTTTTTGTTAGGTGGATTTTTAGCCTTTACAACAGCATGAAAAGGCATGATAGTGCGTATGTCGATTTCATCTGGAAAGTTTTGAAGCAGTGATGCCGGCAGCGCGCCGGCTACATCGCCTAAACCTCCCACTTTGGCAAATGGTGCTGCTTCTGCACTTGCAAATAGGACCTTGATTTTTCCAGTTTTGTCGGTCATCTATACCTCACGATTCTCTTAATCGTCTTTCGACCATTTGAAGATAGTCTTCTGTAACAAGTTCAGGGTCAACAACACCTAATTTATTGAAAAGAGCATTGATCAGAGCCGATTTTTGATCAGCATCTTCGCGACTCCAGGTGCGACTCTTGATTTCGAGGAATTTTCCTAATTGCGGTTTGATAAGCGTATCAAGATTTACGAAGAACTCAGTGCCTTCGAACTCGATTAAGAAACGCAGACGATCTTTTTCAATTTCAATCGATTTTGAAGGCTTGAAGTACTCAGTATAGAAACGTAAACTATGTGTTGCAGGAGCATAATATCGTGTCCTGGAGAGTAAAACGTTTTTGGTGTGATAGCGTTCTTCATCCATTCGTTCGCCGATCAGAGTCAGTCGCGATCGAACATTGGATATCTTTCCTTTTTGGTCCAGAAATTCATCTTCCCTGTAGCGAAGGCGACCTTGTTTGTCATCCTCAAACTCAAAATACGTATCAAATTCATGATAGTGACGCCTGCGCAGGATCTTTATATCTTCGTCAGCCAAAGCGTCAATAATGGCGCTTCTGTCATCAATAAGAACTTTCGCCTGGATCTCAAAACTCTCTTCCTCAGCTGCGCCGCCTATGGCGATCAGTTTGGAGTAGACTGACTCCTCACGTCCAGTCAAGAACTCATCGATGTCATGGGCTACTACCTTGGCTTTAGCAATTAATTCATCCTCATTCAGGGTCAAAAGTTGTCTATCTCTCATCAACCAGTTCCCATTAACCATCACATCGCTCACATCCGTTGCCTTGGAAGCATAGATGATTTGAGCGTAGATATTGTCAGGGTTGCGATGAAAACGAGGTTGATTGTGAACGGGGCTCAAGTCCAGGAGGATCATATCTGCTCGTTTTCCAATTTCCAAACTGCCAGTAATTTCTCCCAGGTGGATCGCCTTCGCGCCAATACTGGTAGCCATAGCGACCACTTGTTTGGCTGGCAGGGCAGTGGGATCTTCGGCAGTGGGTTTTGCAATAAAGCTGGCAAGGCGAATTTCTTCGATGAAATCCAAATCGTTATTGGAACCTGAACCATCCGTCCCAATACCAACATTGCAGCCAAGTTCCATCATTTTTGCGACCGGAGCGAAACCAGAAGCAAGCTTAAGATTTGAAGAAGGATTGTGCGCTATACCAGCACCAGCGTGCATAAGGGAGCGAATCTCGCCTTGATCAATGTGCACACAATGAGCGGCTATCAAGCGTGTGTCCAGCATGCCATAGCGTCTTATATAAGGTACTACTGGAATACCATGCTCGTTGCGCATAGTATCTACTTCATCAGCAGTTTCAGAAACGTGAAAATGAACGATCGTATCAGTATCCAAGGCTAATTTCACGACAGCTGTCAGAACCTCAGGCGTGCATGTGTATACCGCGTGCGGGGCAATCGCAGGAACAATTAAGGGATGCCCTTTCCATTTATTAATCAAGTTCTGGCAATGCTGCAGGGCTTCTTCAAAGGATGAAGCATCTGGGGTGGGGAATTTCATAACGGTTTCACCAACCACCGCGCGCATACCTGCTTCAGCTGCTGCTTCTGCCACATCGTCTTCAAAGTAATACATGTCATTGAAGGTGGTTACGCCAGAACGGATCAATTCTGCACAAGCGAGTTTAGTTCCAAGACGGACGAATTCAGGAGATACAAATTCTCTTTCAACCGGCATCATGTAACCCATCAGCCAGACATCCAGACGGAGATCATCAGCTAATCCACGCAGCAAGGACATGGGAACATGGGTATGGGTGTTGACCAGACCGGGCATTAAAACTTTGCCACTACAATCGATGACCTCGTTGGCTTCGTACTTTTCAAGTAAAAGCTTTTCGTCACCAACGTCAATAATTTTTTCACCCTGAATCGCTACAGCACCTGGTTCATAGATGCTATAGACCGAATCCATGGTTAACACAATGGCGTTTTTCAGTAAAGTGTCAATGGTTTTCATCATTTTCCTTTCAACTCATTCAACTTAACGCGAACCTGGTCGAGACCAACGTTCAGTGCCCAGCGTCCGGCATCTCCGGGTGGACCACTATAAATGCGATTATATTCCTCTAAGTTTTTGGCATGCAACAACGCAACATAGAGCTCACGTCGCTCATCTTTGGGTGTGAGCTTGACTGCAAGAACAAAATCTGCCTGTTTTTTATCACGATACTCGTACATCAGCGTTTTAAAGGTGTCATGTGTAATGTCAACATCTAACAGCTGACCTGATAACGATTCAGAAGAGAGATGTTCAGCCAGAGCATTGTAGATTTGTGAGTCTGTGCCGACTTCGAGCACACAAAGGGTCTGGTTGTGTTCTGATAACGCGGCGGCAACGACCGATTGGATGGTATCTTCATTCTCACCAAAGATGCTGTCTTCCAATTTCTCATGAATTTCCTGCAGAACAGGCAGCATCATCTGTTGTGCTTCTTCCGTTGAGCGGGCTTTTGCAGTAACTCTCACATCTGTTTGACCAGGATGGGCGAGCAAACCCACGGTTGGATTGTCCAGCTTTTCCAAATCACCGATGATTTCGTCAATGCTGGATTCACCCATGGATATGGTGTGGATAACCCAGGGCAAGATGATCTCATCCTCTAATTTGTAGCGTTTTTTCAGGTAATCGACCACGAAAGTTTTCATGATGTGTTCCATCTCGCGGGGGACACCTGGAAGTGAAATCAGTGTTTTAAATCCCAGCTCGACAGAAAAGGCAGGCGCAGTACCAACGTCATTGCGTATAGCAGTGGCAATTGCAGGGATGTAAGCCTGGCGCTTATTATTTTCTGTGGGTGTGCGATTGAAGGAATGGAATCTCTGGAGGATCTGTTCCCACAATTCGGGTTTGTAAACTAATTCGACATTAAATGTGTCAGCCACAGCTTGGCGGGTAGGATCGTCAACGGTCGGACCTAAGCCACCGGTAGTGATAACAACATCTGCCCGCATCAAGGCTTCCTGCAAGGTTGCTGTAATGCGTTTCATATTGTCTCCCACAGTGGTGAGACGGTAAAGATCTACCCCTATGTCGCGTAATGCGCGTGCAATGTAACGAGAGTTTGTGTCCTGAATTTCACCTAAGAGTAGTTCGGTGCCGATAGTTACGATTTCTGCAACAGCCATTGGATTCCCTTTGAAGTTGTTTTGCCCCAGTAATGGGATAGTCGTTATATTTTATCCTAAAATAACCTATCCTTGGTGGTTTCAGAAGCTTTAAAGCCAAGATCAACGGGTATACTACTCTTATGAATACCGATAGCCGTTACCGTAAGAAGTTGGGAGCCTGGGGCGAAACCCGGGCGTCTGAGTATTTAAGCAAAAAAGGTTACCAATTGCTTGAGAAGAACTATCATACGCGCCATGGTGAGGTTGATCTGATTATGAATTCCGAAAACAGGCTGGTTGCAGTAGAGGTGAAGACTCGTAAGACAACCACCTATGGCATTGCTGAGGATAGCATTACACTGAAGAAATATCTGGCAATCCAGGCATCGATGTTTGTTTACCTGGAAAACCACCCGGAACTGGATGTTGACTGGCAGCTGGATATCCTGGTGATAGAGACAGTCTCAGCGGAAAATACCACGATCATCCATTATGAAAACATTTATTTGGATTACTTGAATGATTGAGAATAAACCTAAAGTAATTATGTTGATCGGAGCAACTGCCTCCGGGAAAACCGGTTTGGCTATCCAGCTGGCGCAAGCACTAAGCACAGAAATCATATCTGCCGATTCCCGCTACCTTTATCGCCAGTTAAATATCGGTACGGCTAAACCGAGCGTGGAGGAGGTGTCCAAGGTTCGGCATCACCTGATCAATTGTGCCGATCTGGATCAACCCTGGAGCATCGGCGAATATAAGGCAGAAGCAGAAAATTTAATCCACAAGCTGAATGATGAAGGAAAGATACCAATCCTGACCGGCGGAACCGGTCAGTATATTCGTTCACTGCTGCAAAATTGGCAGATACCCGAACTTGAGGCGGATGAACGGATGCGGAAAGTGCTCGAAGGG
>CAZYIJ010000102.1:0-7605 GCA_964647425.1 uncultured Anaerolineaceae bacterium | reverse complement strand
TTGCTACACTTGCCAGTAATTAGAACAAACGTTCTAAAACAGAGGAGAAGCGTAAATGCCACACAAAAACCCCACTTTAGCAGCTCAGACGCAGGTCCTCGACCCTGCCCACCCTTCCCCAAGGGTGGGCAGCGGAGGCTCGCCGGACCTAATTAACCAAAAAGCTCAAAACGAAGCTTTACAAACAATTTTCTCAGAAAGACTCGAATTAATCAGCAAACGATACGAAGATACAGACCAAATCCCAGCTGAGTTGACTCCAATAGAACGAATGCAGCTGTCTGAGGTGGCTCGTCTCAGCCTGGAAGATGAAATCATGCTCATGCGCAAAACCATCAAAGCTTTCGCGAAAGCGTCTGAAGGGGTGCAAGAAGGTGATCCTTACCCAAAAGACCTTGGAAAAGTGTTGGATATGCTCGGTCTCTCCTGCGGCAGGATCGCAGGTCTGATGCGGGTACAGCTGCTCTTGCAGGGTCCCCAAAGTGACGGATTGATGGATGATTTGATCGACCTGATGGGATCTTTTGTTGACAAAATGGCAGCGGAAGAAGGAGAGCAAAATGACTGAAATTGTCTTCGCCCCTCAAGTCACAAGGTTGGGTCTCTCAACCCAGATACCAGACTCACTCACAAGGCTGACCAAAAAACTGCCTGACAAGTTTTCAACAAGGGTCGAATTCCTGCTCCATCTGCGTCAGATTGAGTATTTCAGCCAGATTTTCGGCAGCGTCAGACTGCGGCGCTATCAACTGGAAGCCGCTAACGCAATCGTCGAATCAGTGCTGCATCAGAAAGGCTTGTCCATAGTAGTTATGTTCCCTCGTCAATCCGGCAAAAATCTGCTGCAGGCACAACTGGAGGTGTACCTGATGGCGTTGCTCGGCAGGCAGAGCGCGGAGATGGTGAAACTGTCGCCAACTTACCAGCCCCAAAGCCTCAATGCCATGCGCCGGCTTGAAACATCCTTGCAGGCTAACTATCTGACCCATGATCAATGGCACAAGAGCGCCGGAAATCACTATCGCTTCAAGAATGCCCACCTCACTTTCCTCTCGGCTGCGCCAGGCTCGAATATTGTAGGCGCGACCGCTTCGACCTTGCTGCAGCTGGACGAAGCGCAGGATATCGGGATCGAAAAGTACGATAAGCAGATTGCCCCCATGGCTGCTTCAACCAACGCAACCCGTGTCTTTTGGGGAACTGCCTGGACCGGTCAAACCTTGCTCGCGCGCGAACTGCGCGCCGCCCGGCAGGCTGAATCTCGCGACGGAATCAGGCGGGTTTTTCACCTGACTGCTTCTCAAGTGAGCGAAGAAGTGCCGGCTTATGGTCGCTTTGTGGATGACCAGATCGCGCGGCTGGGGCGCTCTCATCCCATGGTGCGTTCCCAGTTTTTCAGTGAAGAGATCGATTTTGCCAGCGGCTTGTTTACCCCTGCCAGGTTAAGTCTGATGCAGGGCAATCACCCTTCCGAATCTGGACCAGAACCAGGAAACACCTATGCCATGTTAGTGGACCTGGCGGGTGAAGATGAGCAGGTCAGGCAAGGAAACTTTACGAATGATTCCAATGTCGGTTTGGAAAATCCCAAACGCGATGCTACAGCGGTGACCGTTGTCGAAGTCGATCTCAGCCTGATGGACCAGATTTTACCCGGCAAGCCGCGCTATCGCATTGTGCAGCGCTACCTGTGGCAGGGTGAAAAACACAGCACGCTTTACCAGCGTCTCTACCATCTCGCCCAGCACTGGGGGGTTGAGAAAATGGTGGTCGACAGCAGCGGCGTTGGCGCGGGGGTATGTTCTTTTCTGCGCGACCGACTGGGTGAGCGCGTGATCCCGCTCACTTTCAACCGCCAGGTGAAATCAAAGCTTGGCTGGGGCTTTTTGGCTGTGATCGATACCGGACGTTTTCAGGACTTCAAATCGACACACAGCAATTACAGCCAAATCGGTCAGGCTAACCCGCTTGCCTGGCAGATGATGAGCGAGCAGGAACGCCTGCAAGCCCTCTTTCAACGCCAGCTGATGGCAGTTACCTGCGAAGCCAGCATAGGACCAGAACGCTGGTTAAAGTGGTCAGTGCCGGAAGGCACAGCTGATCCGCTGGGAGGATTGCTGCACGACGATCTGGTGATATCAGCAGCGATGACCGCGATTCTGGATGAGCAGGAATGGCATATTTCGCTTTCCCCTCAAATTATCCAGGCAAGTGACCCAATCAAAGAAATGGACGGAGGTTTTTAATGACTTACTTTACCCGCAACCAGGGCTTCCCCTTTGGGGTCGATCTTTCCCAACACAATGCCAGTTGGGACAAGCAGCACATCCCCGATTTTGATCAATTCAAAACGCATGTTCCCGAAGTGCAGTTTGTTGCCATGCGCACCGGGGTCTCCTGGGGCTACCGCGATAGTATTTTTCCACGCTATTATGCCGAGGCAAAGCGGGTTGGGCTGTGCATTCTGCCTTACCACGTGCTCTACCCCAGCGCGGATGCGGTTCGCCAGATGGATGCCTTTCTGACAATTCTGAAAGACGCAAATCTGGAAGAGGTGCGCCTGGTTTTGGATGTCGAGTTGACCCAGAATAAAACGAAATGGCAAATCACCAGGACGGTGAATGATTCTCTCGAATATCTGAAAAACGCCACAGGTCGCTACCCGATCATCTATTCGCGGGCATTGTGGGTCAATGAAAATCTGCAAGTACAGGACCTTCCTGCGGTGGATTGGTGGTTGGCGCAGTATATCCGCAGTTTGGAAACACCGCTTTACACACCGGAATATCCATGCCCGCCGTTGCTTCCCAGGGGAGTGCGGCAGTGGCTGATCCATCAGACCACACAGCGTGGACCAGCCATCGGCGGGGTGGGCTACTACATGGACTTCAACCGCTGGAATGGCAGCCAGGAACAGTTATGGGCTTACTTCGGCAAAGATAAACCGATCCTTGCCAAATGCCCGATTGACCAGATGCCCTGCGAGCGAGCGGCAAAAGCCTTACGCACACTACCGCAAAATGAAGAGGTGGCAGCATGACCAGTTTGCGCGAACGTTTACTTACTTTGTTTCAACGACCAGCAGACAGCCTGGAGGTCGGTCACTCACGAGCGACGTTTTCTTTGCCAGAACAGGAAAATACTTTCCTGATTGGGACGGATTCTTATTTCAGTCAACCACGTGACCGCGACACCTACGACCGCCAGGCAGTCTTGCAGGACAGCCTGGATGCCTGGCGTTTCAACCCGCTTGCCCGTCGAATCGTGGAATTGACCACCCAATATGCCACTGGCGGTGGCTTGCAGGTGGTTTGCGATAATCAACCAACCCAAATTTTTCTCGACCAGCTTTGGAATCATCGCCTGAATCGAATGGAAAAACGGGTCAACCAGTTTTCGGACGAGCTCTGCTTGAGCGGCAATCTTTTTCTATTGCTTACCACCGACTCCAGTGGAATGAGTTTTCTGCGCATCTTACCGTCTACAGACATTCTACAGATCGAGTCGAGCCAAAACGATATTGAACAGGAACTGGCTTTTCATTTGCGTGTGCCGGGTGAAACCGACCCGCTGATTTATCCTGGTTATGATCCGCAAAAGGAGCAGACTGACAGCCAGGGTCGCCTGAAAACGGTCGTGCTGCATTATGCCCTCAACCGACCGAGCGGCTCCCAATGGGGTGAGGGTGATTTGACACCCATCCTGAAATGGCTTTCACGCTACAGCGCCTGGTTGGAGGACCGGGTCAGGCTGAATCGTTTCCGAAACGCATTTGTCTACGTAGTCAAGGCACGTTTTGGCAGCGAATCGGAGCGCTCTGTGCGCCAGCTGCAACTCACTGCAAACCCACCCGCACCAGGCTCAATTTTAGTGACTGACGAAAGCGAAGAGTGGTCCGTGATGTCACCAAAGCTGGAAGCCCTGGATGCCTCCAGTGATGGGCTGGCGATCAAGAAAATGATTGCCGCGGGTGTCGGTCTGCCGCTCCATTTTTTGGCTGAACCGGAATCCTCCACCAGAACCACGGCTGAAGCAGCGGGAAGCCCGACTTATCGCCGTTTCAGCGAACGCCAGCGTTTTATCTGCGCCTTGCTTGAGGATGTTCTGCAGGTTGTGGTGAAAAGGCGCGCATTTTACGACTCCCAGGTCGATCCTGATGCCCTGATCCGTGTGGAGGGTGGGGATGTCAGCGCGCGTGATAACCGGGAGCTGGCAGAAGCCGGGCAGCAAGTTGCCCAGGTGGCATCCGCTCTGTACGAACAAGAGCTGATCGATGCCAGGGAAGTGCTCAGGTTGGTTTACCGTTTTATGGGTGAACGCTTACCTGAACCTTTGCTGAACCAAAATGCAAAGAAATAAGAATAAGGAAATTTCTGACCTGCTGCATCGCGTGGGGTGGGCGGCAGATCGGTTTTCAATAGAGAAGGAAATCAAGAAGCAGTGGAAGGAGTTCTATGACTGAAAGACGACAGCGTCTTGCACTGGAGGTAGCGTCTATCGGCAGCGGTCGCTTTGAGATTCTGGCGATCACCGCTGGAGCCGCCAATGGCTGGGAATTCCCCGCCGGGGTCTTGCGCGAATCTCTGGGGCTTTGGGATGGTGTCAACTGTTTTGTAGACCACAGTCTCAAAGCGCGCTCCGTACGGGATATCGCCGGAGTGCTGCGCAAGCCGAACTGGGACGAAAGCTCCCAGGGTGTGCGCGCTGAATTATGCGCGTTCGGACCATCAGCAGAGGTGTTGAAAGACATCGGCCGCCAGGTTCTGGAAGAGTCGGACGAAGCCGCAGTAAAAGTTGGCTTCTCAGCTGATGTGCTCTTTCAGGGTAAAGCCGGGAAGGTGGAAAAGATCCTGCGGATCTACTCTGTCGACCTGGTTTACAACCCAGCCCGCGGAGGGATTTTTCTGCGGGCGCTCAACCAACTCGGAATCAATCCAATTTTTGAAGGAGAATCGAAAATGCCTTTACCAAATAATACAATCCAATCAGAAGAGGGCGATCTGGACTCAATCAGCACGCCTGAGGTCATTACCGGCGAGGGGAAAAGCCTGGAAATCCAGCTTTCTGAAATACGCCGGATGCGGGAAGAAATGAGTGCTTTTTTGCTGGAGAGCAGCCTTTCCAATGCTAATCTTCCTCAGAGCCTCAAAAGTAATATTCGAAAACAATTTCAAAACCGCAGCTTTGCGCCAGCAGAATTAAACCAGGCGCTGCGTGAAGCCCACGCGCTCTTGAGCGAGCTGGAAGCTTCCCACACTGTCAAGGGTCCGGCAAGGATCGAGGGCATGATTGAACCTGGTGAACGAATCCAGGCAGCGGTGGATGACCTCTTTGGTGCGCCCCGCGAGAAAAATATGGCCAACGTTTCGGTTGCCAAACTGTCTGGTATCCGCGAAATGTATCTCACGCTCACCGGAGACGTCGACTTGCACGGCGGTTACTTCCCACAGCGGGCGCGCCTTGCGACAACCGCAGATTTCAGCGGTTTGGTAAAAAACAGCCTGAACAAACTGGTCAGCAATACCTGGGAAGAATTGGGCAAGGCTGGCTATGACTGGTGGAAGGATGTCACCGTCCAGGAACACTTTAACAGCCTGCATGACATCACCGGTACGCTCATTGGTACCGTTGGCGATCTTCCTGTGATCGCTGAAGGAGCGAATTATGCCGAACTGAAGGTAGGTGATTCCTCCGAAACAGCCAGTTTCACTAAATATGGCGGTTACATCCCCCTGACGTTGGAACTGATCGACCGGGACGAGACCCGCAAACTGCGTGCCTATGCCCGCGAACTGGCTTCAGCGGGAATGCGCAAAATATCACGCCTGGTTGCCGAAATCTTCACCGTCAATGGCGGTGCTGGTCCAAACCTGGCGGACGGTGAAGCACTGTTTAATGCCGATCCGGTTCCTGTAGTTGGTGGGCATGCCAACCTGGGCACGTTGGCTTTGAACGCAACTAACTGGGATCAGGTCAGCGCAAAAGTGTATGCTCAACCAATGTTGATCAAAAACGAGGCGGGTCTTTATGGCACAGGACCGCAGATGGCAGTCAACCCCAAATTTGTCCTGGTTCCCCGCGCTTTGCAGAAAGCCGCCTTCGAGATTTGCACGGGGGCCTTGGTGCGCGAAGCGGATCATGTCTACGATAACGTTCTGAAGGGCAGCGCGGTGCCGTTGGTGGTCCCTGAATGGACAGATGCCAATGACTGGGCAGCGGCATGCGACCCGCGCGTGGCACCAGCCATCTTTGTTGGCGAACGCTTTGGGTTGGCACCGGAGATTTTTATTGCTGGCGACGAGCTTTCTCCATCGGTGTTTTCGAATGACGAACACCGCCTGAAAGTGCGCCATTACCTGGCGGTTTGGGTCAACGATTTCAGACCGCTTTTCAAGAACAATGTTGCCTAAGAGCGAAAGGAAACTGATGTCTAAACTGACAGTATTGTTGAGTTCACGAAAGTTCTGGGCGGCTCTGATCGGTCTGATTTTCATGATCATCAAAGCCTGGAAACCGGATTTTCCCTTGGATGGTGATCAATTAGCCGGGATCGTTGCCCTGTTGGTGACCTATATCCTGGGCACTGCCCTGGAAGATGGTCTGCGGGCTGAAAAGTAAATTCTATTTGAGATTGCCCCCTCACCATATCAGTGAGGGGGCAGGAGGAAATAATGACTGAAAACGATATTAAACGAGTGGTAAACAGGCTGATGGGCAAAGATGTGCTCAGCTATCGCCTGCGGGAGGATGGCTTTCTGGTAGTTATCAATCGCCAGGGCTGGAAGGTGACTTTCTCGCCGACAGAAGTTGAAAAAGCGCTTCAAAGCCGGCGGAAAAAACCTGGAGTGACCCATGATTGACTTGATTAGCTTGAGCTTGCGTCTGGAAAACCAATTCCTGGATCCCTATGGCTTGGCATTACCCGGGAATCTGCTCACCGAAGCATTCCGGGCCAGCCTGGCAGAGATGAACAGCATTCTGGGCACAAATTTGGTTCTGAGCGGGTTGGATGATGCCCTCCAGAGCACAGTCTTGGAGCAGCATTTGCCAGCCTTGCTGCGGGGTGCCGCGGCAACGCTGCTTGAGGCAGTCGCATTTCACAATTACGTCAGCTACAGTAACATTCCTTCAGGCCAACCAGACCTGGAAACCTGGTCGCGCTCGCTACGGCAGGAACGCGATCAGTTATTGGACCGGCTGCGTCTGACGACATTTACTCAGTCCACTTCTGTACCCTGGGGCAGCTGGGAATTGGTAGATACGGAGTTCGATGACTAACCTTGCTATTGGTCGCCTTGATTTGCCGGATGAGCAAGCCTGGCTTTCCCTTACAGGGGCTGCTGTGATGGATGGGCTGGTGGGCTCAGAGTATCAATTTCGTCCCAGTGACGATAAAACCACGCAGGAAACAGTGCAACTTCACCTGCGCGGTTCGAAACCACAGTTGAGACAATGGCTGGATCGGTTGGAGGGTTTTCAACAACAGCCAGCCGACCTTTTTCTGCGATTGTGGAGTGACGATTCGCAGGCTTACGGCTACGCCCGCATCCATCAGTGTCAAGGCAATTTAGAAATGTCCTAATCTCAGCAATTTAGAAATGTCCT
>CAZYIJ010000101.1:0-7689 GCA_964647425.1 uncultured Anaerolineaceae bacterium | reverse complement strand
TTATTGTTGCACCTCAAGCTGGACAGCAGTTGTTTGACAATGCTCAGATCGGTGAATACTTCCGGGTCTTCGTTTCCTACGGCGTTATCGCGCTTTCGTTGGCAATGCACGCCTGGGAACGTTTCAAGAAACAAGAACAACCGACTGGCACAGATTCAGACCTGACTACTACTGCCCTGCCAGAGGCTTCTGAGGTCGCAAATACTTAATCTGCATCTTTAACCTCAGTTTACATTCAAAGAAAAAAACACAGAAAAGCACCTTCTTGCGAAGGTGCTTTTGTTACCATTTCGATTAGTTCAATAACTTGCATTTACATCAGAAAAAGTGTATATTTACTTAATATCGCATTGACGCAGGACGAGTAAGTTGTCGTCAGGTCACCAGTGAGGTAAGGATAGTGTGAACTTGCCAGACCGAACAACCCAAAACCCCCTGTCAGCATAAGCCTGAAAGGTTTTCCGATTAAGGTGAACGGCAGCCCCGTTATCGGCACAACGAGATGCTCCATTGGAGCAATCTGGGTGGAACCGCGTGAGAGATCTCTCGCCCCAGGGCGAGGGTCTTTTTGTTTTAAGAATCGGTTGTACGAAATGACCCCGTAAAAATCTCAGAAAACAACCGGCAATGGAGGAAGTATGTCAAGCAAACAAGAGGAATACGAAAAGTCACAACTTTTCCGAGTCCGCCACTCAGCCGCGCACGTAATGGCAGAAGCCGTCCTGGAAATGTTCCCGGATGGACAGGTCGCCATTGGTCCGCCGATCGAAGATGGTTTTTATTACGATTTCGATCTGCCGCGTTCGCTCACGCCAGATGATCTCGAAACCATCGAAAATCGCATGAAAGAACTGATCAAGGCGAAGTCAGACTTCGTCTGCGAAGAGATTTCAGCGGAAGACGCCAAAAACCTGTTCAAAGACCAGACCTACAAAATGGAACTGATCGAAGGGCTGGAAAGCGGCAATCTGGATGATGATGGCAACCCAACTGACGGAAGAGTGCCCATCACGATCTATAAATCAGGCAAATTTACCGACCTCTGCCGTGGACCGCATGTTGAAAATACGGCTCAAATAAACCCGCATGCCATCAAGCTGCTCAATGTCGCCGGCGCATACTGGCGTGGAGACGAACACCGCCCCATGCTGCAGCGCATTTACGGCACCGCCTGGGAAAGCAAAGATGAGCTGAAAGAATATTTGTGGAAAATGGAAGAAGCAAAAAAGCGCGATCATCGTAAGGTTGGGAAAGAACTTGACTTGTTCAGCTCCAACGATGAAGTTGGTCAAGGCTTGATTTTGTGGCACCCTAACGGCTCCATGATCCGTTTCCAAATGGAGCGCTATTGGGAAGATGAGCACATCGCCAATGGTTATGATTTCGTCTACACCCCCCATATTGGCAAAGCCTCTCTTTGGGAGACCAGCGGTCATTTGGGCTTTTACAAAGAGAATATGTACGCGCCAATCGAGATCGAAGGTCAGCAGTATTTTATCAAACCGATGAACTGTCCTTTCCATTTGAATATTTACAAAAGCGGATTGCGTTCCTATCGTGATTTGCCGATGCGATACGCTGAAAAAGGTACGGTTTACCGCTATGAGCGTTCTGGTGTTTTGCATGGTCTCATGAGAGTGCGCGGTTTTACTCAGGATGATGCCCACCATTTCTGCCGGCCAGATCAAATGCCTGAGGAAATCGACTTTGTTTTGGATTTCAGCCTGAATATTTTGCATGCCTTTGGTTTCAAAGAGATCCATGCTTTTCTTAGCACCATGCCAGAGAAAAAAGTTGGAGAACCTGAGCAGTGGAAAGCTGCTGAGGAAGCCCTGGAGGCTTCACTCAAGCGTGCCAATTTGCCTTATGAGGTAGACGCTGGTGGTGGTGCTTTTTATGGTCCCAAGATCGACCTGAAAATCAAGGATGCCCTTGGCAGAGAGTGGCAACTCTCGACGATTCAATTTGACTTCAATCTGCCTGAGCGATTCCAACTCGAATACATTGGCGAAGACGGTCAACCACATCGACCTTATATGATTCACCGGGCTTTGTTAGGTTCGATGGAACGTTTCTTTGGTGTGCTGATCGAGCACTACGGTGGTGCTTTCCCAGCCTGGTTGTCACCCAAGCAGGTAAAGTTGATCCCAATTGCCGATCGTCACAACGACTACGCGCATGAGGTTGCTAAGAAATTGAAGAAAGCCGGTTTACGCGTGCTCGTGGATGACGGTTCTGACCGCATGAACGCCAAGATCCGCAACGCTCAAAAGGAAAAATATCCTTACATGCTGGTGATTGGTGATCGCGAAATGGAAGATGGTCAGGTTGCTCTTCGCCGTCGCAGTGGTGAAAACCCCGGTGCCATGAGCGTGGATGAGTTTATCGCCCTTGCGCTGGATGAAATTGAACGGAAAGTGTAGTTTATAGCTGATAGTCTTAAGACGGGTTGCCAAAAGCAACCCGTCTTTTTTGTAGTATACTAAATACAACATCAAGAATGTCCGCAATTTGCGGGCTGGCAACCGGCCAGGAAACAGCAGCGGTGCCCACAGACTGAAAAGTCTGGATGTGCGAAAGATAGGTTTCGAAACAAGGTTTCTTTTTTGTTTAACAAGCTTTCTATTCCTCATTTCTCGTACCTGACACGCCTGTTTCCTGGAAATCATTAGAAAAAGGAGTAGTTATGCTTACAGTAAGCGAGGAGTCAATCATGAATATGGATGCAAGTTATCCTGGCATAGCTGAGCAAGTCCATCGGTTCGAAGCCATGGAAATACCATCTTGCGATAAGTGCGGGTCAGGCGATACAGCCATTATACAGGTAGGGCTGGTCGGACGCACCATGTATCTGGCAATGGCAACAACGAAGTTTAAATTGTTGCCGAATTACAACGGACACGGGATTTACTTTTGTAATTCGTGCAAGGCGCAATTTGGTCCAAAGAAAAAGATGTCCGGTTGATTTCGACTTGTCATTTGCTTGGAGTGAAACGAAGTGTTCTATGTAAGTTTATTGATTATTCGTACGAAGGTGGTCATGATGCTGGGAGCGAAGCGAGCAGTATTTATCTCCCACCGTAACCCAGCTTCAAAAAGTCACGTGGGTAGGACTGCACACCATCCACAACAAAAGACCCCTTTCGGGGTCTTTTGCGGAAAACTGTAATACAAAATGTAAAATCTAGTCGACCACAATAGTGTCAATTTCACTCAAAGTGTATTTCTTGTCGCCTTTATCAAAGATATTTTCAGCGGCTGCTTTTGCTTCGTTTATGGCCTTGTTCATCTCATCTCGCATACCCAGGCAAGCGTATGCTCTGGCAACAGCTTCATACCCAAATGCAAGATCAAACCCCCCAATTTGATTTTCAATGCAAAGATTAAGAGACCTCTGAGCATGCCAAAGAGCAATTGAGCCTTGTTCCAGCACTGAATGCACTCGAGAAATCATCCATTCACCCCTTGCCTGCTCCAATTCCGTCCCACATTGCGACCAGTGATAACAAGAAGCATGCGCGATTAAAACCATCTGGTAGTCCTCATCAGCAGTTCTTTGCTTATCAAGGTATTTCCAGGTCTGGTTAAAGAGGTTAACAGCTAACTTTCGGTGGTCAACTTCCGTCATTTTTTTCCAATAGTTTAATCAAATCTGCCAGTCGCCGTCTTTTAACAAAACGATCTCAGTACCATCCTCTTTGATCCCAGTGACTGTGACGTCTTTAGAGCCAACCATGAAATCAACGTGAATCAGTGAGTTGTTCATGCCCAGTTTGCGGTTTTCTTCTTCACTGCGCTCAGTGGCACCTTCCAGGTTTTCGCTATAGGCAGCACCCAGGGCAAAATGGCAGGAGGCATTCTCATCGAAAAGCGTGTTCTTAAATAAAATCCCGGTATTGCTGATGGGGGAATTATCCGCCACCAATGCGATCTCGCCCAGGCGTTTGGCACCTTCGTCCATCTCAAGCAAATCGTCCAGAATTTGCTTACCGACTTCGGCATTATAATCAACCACTTTTCCATCCTTGAAGGTGAAGTGGAATTTATCTACGATCTGTCCGCGGACTGAAAGCGGCATCGTGGCGCGCAAAATGCCATCCACACGATCGGCATCGGGCATGCTGAAAACTTCTTCGGTCGGGATGTTAGGGAAGAAGCGATCGCCCTTCTGGCTGAAACCGGAGCCGCCTTCCCAAATATGATTTTTTACCAGTCCAACCATCAGGTCAGTGCCTGGACCCTGGTAGTGAACACGATCAAAACGCGCATCATTCAGGAATTTTCGGTGGATTTTTAGGTTAAGGTCATGCTCTTCCCAGGCAGCGATAGGATCCGGTCGGTCAACGCGTGTTGCCATGAAGATGTTATCCCACAGTTTTTGCATTGCTTCTTTTTCCGGCAATTCCGGGAACGCTGCTGCAGCCCATGCCGGGCAAGCGACGGCGGTGACACACCATTTAACCTTGTTTTGCATGGTGTAATCTTGGATGCGTTTCAATGCTTTGCCTGCCACCTTTTGCCATTGTGCGATGCGGGCTGGGTCGGCTGATTTCAGCAAATCTGGATTGGGAGCATACAAACCCAATACGTGGTAATTGTCTTTGTATAAATTTTCATTAAAGTCGACCTGATATTCCGGGAAACTTTCAAAAGCTTCTTCGGGGGCATGCAGGTAACGATCGAGGGTGATCGTGTCATCTGAAAAATCCAGGCGAACATCACTGACGCCTTTTTGGTAGGCCTTTTTTGCCACCAAACGAGCCAAAGGCAGGGAGTGCTCGCTCATCCGAATGGTAAGCTTGTCACCGGCATGCAGTCCAAGTCCGATATTGACGATCAGGTCAGCATATTTTTCAAAATTTTGATTATTATCCATTGTTTTCAATCCTCCAACTCCAATTCTACACGCTTCATTCTAAAACCGGGAGAATGTAGCGAGAAAAAAGGATGTTTTCAGTCGCTTATAGAGTAAAATTATTGACGAACGTTGAAATATTATGGTAATATAAGTAGACGCCGATTCGAAAAGAATTTTCGCATTTTTAAACATTAAGGAGAAAAAGAATATCAGTAATAAACAAGAATATCGTATTAATGAACGCATCCGCACAGATAAGGTCCGCCTTGTTGACGAAAACGGGGATAACGTTGGCATCGTAAGCACCGATGAAGCCTTACAGCGGTCAATCAATGTCGGTCTGGATCTGGTAGAGATCGCTCCGAATGCCGACCCTCCCGTTTGCAAAATCATCAACTACAGCAAGTTCCTCTACGAAAAAGAAAAGAAGGAACGCGAAGCGCGAAAATCTCAAACCAAAATTGAGATCAAAGAAATCCGTCTGCGCCCAAAGACCAGTGATCATCATCAGGGTTTTAAAGTACGCGACGCGCGCCGATGGCTGGAAAGTGGCATGAAGGTCAGAGTGACCATCCGCTTCAGAGGGCGGGAAATCACCTACCCTGAACTGGCATTGGAAGACCTGAGAGAAATTGCGGAAGAGTTGAGCGATGTATCAGAAATCGAACAAGCCCCCAATATGGAAGGGCGCACGATGTTCATGATGCTGGCTCCTGCGAAAAAATAATACAAAAATTTATTGATTGACAAAGCAAATTATCTGGTATAATTTGCGGTTGGTTTATCGACCAACGGCTGGGTTGTTAACAGCCGTTGGATTTTCTTAGAGGAGTTTGATCGTGCCACGTAAACAAAGTAGTGGAAAATACAAATTAAAGACTCATAAGGCAACGTCCAAACGCTTCCGCATGACAGGTACCGGTAAAGTTGTTCGTACCAAAATCGGAAAAGGCCATTTGCGCCGAAATACTTCTAAGCGAACAAAATATTTGCTCGCAGAGACGATTGAAGTCAACAACAACGGGTTGGTCAAGCACATTAAGCGCCTGGCACCTTACATGAGCAAGAAGGACTAAAGACTGTCCTGTCGCATTCGGTTTAGTGTGGCTGTTGGGTGTTTGCAACGAGACGAAAAGTCTGACGCCCAGGGGACCGCAAAGGAGTAATAATGGCAAGAGTAAAGAGTGGACCATATCGCCGACGCCGTCATCAACGGCTGATTGCCCATAACAGTGGTTATCGTGGCAGTTACAATCATTTGTTCAAACGCGCAAATGAGGCTTTCCTGCATGCCCAGTGGTATGCCTATAATGACCGCCGCAATCGCAAACGCGACCTGCGCCGGCTTTGGATCGCCCGCATCAACGCTGCAGCTCGTATGAATGGCACAACCTATAGCCGTTTCATCGCCGGGATGCGCAAGAACAATGTGATCATCAATCGCAAAATGTTGGCTGATATTGCTGTGCACGATCCCAAGGCTTTTGCCAAAGTGGTTGAAACCGCCCTGGCATAGCATTATCCTCGAACAAACCTACCCCTGGGATTTATCCCGGGGGTTTTTTGTTGATTGAAAGAGCCCGCATCCCCATTTTCGTATTTCAACCCGGCTGATCCAAACTTATGCAATAAATTTTGAGTGCACAGAAAACCTTTACCAACCAGAGTAAGCGACCTAAGAAACACAACCAAGCTTTCACCTATCACCTACACATCGAGTAGACAGGCTTTATATTTGAGTATAATAACGATTCAGGAGAACCTATGACAAATATTTGGACGATTTTACAGTTTGTTTTCTTTTTTGGCTTTTTAGTCTTCATCCACGAGCTTGGTCACATGTTTGTTGCCAAAGCACTCGGGATCGAAGTGGAAGAATTTGGATTCGGCTATCCACCCAGGTTGGCAAAACTATTCACCTGGAAAGGAACCGATTTCACCCTCAACTGGATCCCCTTTGGCGGTTTTGTGCGCCCGAAGGGTGAAGTTGATAGTGATGAACCCGGTGGTCTGATGGCAGCCCCAAAATGGAAACGTTTTTTGGTTCTGGTAGCTGGTGCCACCATGAACTTCATATTTGGCATTCTTTTGCTAATCGTTATGTTTTCAGTTGCGGGTGGACAGGATACCAGCAAAGTCATGGTTGCTGATGTTGCACCAGGCTCACCGGCACAGCTTGCTGGCCTGACTGCTGGCGATGTTATCACCCGCGTTGGCGATTATGACATTGCCAGTTTTGACGACATCTCGACCGCAACCGACCAGTATCTGGACGAATCAGTCGAGGTAAGTTTCTTGCGTGATAGCGTCAGCCAAACCGTTGAGCTTATCCCTCGCAGCGATCCACCAGAGAACGAAGGTGCCATTGGTGTAAGCATCACTTATCCGGTTGTCTCTTTGCCGCTTGGGCAAGCCATTGCCCAGTCTTTCAGAACCTTCTGGCTGCAAGTGAAAACCACCGTGATGATCCCCGTAAACCTGATCCAGGGTGCAATTTCTTCTGAGGAAGCTCGCATAGTCGGAATTAAAGGCATCTACGATATGTTCAACAGTGCTGCCCAGATGGATCAGAGCAGCTCGGTAGTTGGTTTGAGCGAATTCCCAATTTATCGACTCTCGATCATCTCGATGATTTCGATCGCGGTTGGCATCACCAACTTGCTCCCCATTCCTGCGTTGGATGGTGGGCAAATTTTTTATCAAAATTTGTTAAAAAAACGCCACATGGTTTTTCGGTTGGCAATCCATTGAAAATGCAGATAGCTATTAATTTAGCTGGTCTTCCGCGAATTTTATTTGCCGCCGTTATTGCTGGTATTTCTAAAATATTT
>CAZYIJ010000100.1:0-7715 GCA_964647425.1 uncultured Anaerolineaceae bacterium | reverse complement strand
TTCCTCTTTGACTTGAGTCCCTTGTCATATTGTCCGAAATTCTATCAGAGACCCATGTGACGGAACGGGTTGAGCCACGTTCCCTACGCCCCTTGCAATAACCGAAGATAAAAAATTGTCATTCTGAACGAAGTGAAGAATCTTGTTTTATTTCATATGACTAACTTAATCAATCTGACAAGATCCTTCGGTGCCCTCAGGATGACAAAAATAAGGCAGATCGCCGTACCCTGCTTCGCGGGCACAGGCGGCACGATGTGACGAGGATTAGCCATCGCATATCTTTTCCTTGCTTAAATAGAACAAATGTGCTATATTGTGCTTGCATGAATCATTTGCAAGCCGGCACATTAACAAACAAAAAAAGTATTTGCAGCCAAACCGCGCTTTTGCACCATCAAAAAACAGTGCAAATAGTGCAAATAGTGCAAATGGTGCAAATGGATTGCCAGGAGCAGGGAGCAGGGAACAGGTAACAGGGAACAGGACGGGAGTTAATGATGTCTCGCCATACGAAAGAAGGTAATTTGTAGGGGACGGCTGCCATGCCGTCCCGGGAAAATTTTGTAATTCCATAGACGAGAGACCATGGCAGGTCTCTCCTACAAAAAGGAGAAAAGACCCGCCCCCTCAATCCCCCTCCGAGGAGGGGGTAAAGAAGATAAGAAGCCGGCCTACGAAAAGATAAAGACGTCAGGTTCAACCCTGAAGGAAATAGCACCAGGGCTGGCCCCGGAAGCCGGCCTACGAAAAGACCCTGATAACGATGGGAGGGTGGAGGATTTATCAGATAATTGCGGTTATTGACTAATAAGATAAAATTAGGTCTGCTTTAAAAGAAAACAAAGGATGTTGCAAAAGATATCGACTTATGAAGAAGAAACCTAACTATAAATTAATTATCGGCGGGATTGTAATCCTGGCGGCACTGGGATATCTGCTGATTACCGCTACCCGCTCGAATACGCAATATTTTATGACCGTGGAGGAGCTCCTCAGCCAAAAAAGCGAATTGGAAGGACAAAAATTGCGCATGTCTGGCGCTGTGGTGGGCGAGAGCATCCAATATGATCCGGCGACGCTCGACCTGCGCTTTGTGGTCGCCCAAATCCCTGGTGATCACCGCCTGATTGCAGAAATGGGCGGGATGGCGAAGGTTTTGGCAGAGGCTGTGGCAGACCCGAACGCTGCCCGTATGACGATCCATTACAACGGCGTCAGACCCGACCTGCTGAAGGACGAAGCCCAGGCGATCGTGACCGGCTCGCTGGACGCGGAGGGGGTCTTCCAGGCAACGGAATTGCTGATGAAGTGCCCGTCGAAATACGAATCCATACTGCCGGACCAGGTTGAGGACTAAATGATGTTTTTCTTTGGCTTAGGAACCTTTATTCTCGCTGCTTTCATCATGCTGGTATGCCTGGTGCTTGTTGCCTGGCAATTAGTTCATAAACAAACAGAAATTTCAGCCCTGGTTCGAATTCTGACCAACCTGGGCTTCGGACTGCACACGCTGAGCATAATCGTGCTGCTTATCATGCAGGTAAGCCAGGATTACAGCAACAGCTACGTGGTGGGTGTGATCAATCCGGCACTGCCGACGTACCTCAAGCTGACCGCGCTGTGGGGTGGGCAGGCTGGCTCGCTGTTTTTCTGGAGCTGGATCATCAACTTGTGTTTGGTGATCGCGCTGAACCGCCGGCACATCCTGCGGGATAACTGGGGCTACCTGTTTGCACTGATAAACCTGATTTTCTTCAGTGGAATTTCCCTTTTTCTGGAAAATCCCTTCAACCGGGTGTGGCAATTGACAAATGGCAATCTGATTGAAAGCCTATTTAGCCCGGCAGAAGGCGCGCAAGTCTATTCCGGTTTGATTGGCACAGGGCTGAACCCGCTTTTGAGGCATTGGGGCATGATCATTCACCCGCCAGTGCTTTACATCGGTTTTGGCGCCTTCCTGCTGCCTTTCGCCGAGACACTTTCGCACCTGATCCTCAAAGGAGATGGCGAAGACCTGATTGCACGGCTGCGTCCCTGGTTGTTGATTGCCTGGATCTTCCTGACCGCTGGCATTGTTTTAGGCAGTTGGTGGTCGTATGATGTTTTGGGGTGGGGCGGTTATTGGGCGTGGGATCCAGTGGAAACAGCATCGCTGATTCCCTGGCTGATCAGCACAAGTTTGCTGCACAGCATGTTCTTACAGCAAAAGAAAAACATTTTCCGACGGATTAATGTGATCTTGATTTTAGGCACTTACCTGCTGATCCTGTTTAGCATCCTGATTACCAGGGCTGGGCTGATCAGTTCGGTGCATGCTTTTGGAGAAAGCGCAATTTCCGTTCCGTTGACAATTTTTCTGTTGCTTTTCCTGGCTTTGTCCATTGGTTTGCTGGTCTGGCGCTGGAAAAAGATGGACAGCGGCTGGGAATTTCAATCGTGGTACGGTAGAGACTCGCTTTTCCTCTACACCCTGGTGCTGCTGGCGGCAATTGCTTTGGTATGTATGTGGGGGCTGCTTTACCCCCTGGCAACAGGTGCTTTAACTGGGAATGAGATAATCCTTGACCGCGGTTTTTATGACCGAGCGGTCACACCGCTGCTTGTATTGTTGGTATTGTTGATGGCAGTTTGCCCGCTGGTGGGTTGGTCGGTGGCCAGCCTGAAGAAGCTGGGTAAACGGGCACTGATCCCGTTGATTGCGGCAGTGCTGGCGACTGCGGCAGCCTTCGTTTGGCTCAGCAAATCCTGGGTAGCGCTGCTGTCGATATTCATCGTGGCTTTAGGGCTGATGGTTTTGGTGCTCACAACCATTCGCGATCTGCGAACGGCAGAAAAGCCATTGGGCACTTTTTGGAAGATGCGCTCGCGCTACGGTGCTTTTTTGGTGCATAGCGGCATTTTGCTGATCATGCTCGGCATGGTCGGGGTAGAAGGGCTCTCGCAAAGCATTGTTGGGACGCTGATCCCCGGGGACAAGATGCCTTTGGGGGATTTTGCGGTGGAATTCCGCGAACTTACGGAAAATTTTGACAGTCCTGAATATCTAAGCGTTCGGGCTCAGATCGATCTGTGGCGGGGTGATGAGGTGGTTGGACAATTGACCCCCGGTCAGGATGTTTACATGAGCCGCAGCCAATATGTGAGCATACCGGGCAAACGCAGCACACTGGCTGGTGATTTTTACACGATCATGCTCGATTATGATTCGATGATGGGCTATGTCTCGATCCAGGCGACGATCAATCCGTTGGTGAATTTTATGTGGATCGGTTCACTATTCTTATGCCTGGGGGCAGCATTCAGCCTCAGTTCGCCAATCGTGATGCAGCAGGCTAATTGGGACAGAAACGAGTCCGAAGAGGACGAGGAAACTGATGCGGATTAAGCTGCGCGGAATCAGCAAGTCTTATGGTCGCCTGGCAGTACTGAAAAATTGCGACCTGGAACTGGACAGCGGGCAGTTGATAGGCTTGTTGGGCAATAACGGAGCAGGGAAGACCACCTTGCTGCGGATAATCAGCGGTTTGCTGAGCGCAGACGCGGGCAGACTGCTGGTTGACGGCGAGGAATGGTCTTTAAAGAGCCCCGAATGGCGCCGGAAGTGTGCCCTGGTGGCGCACAAGACCTTTCTTTACCAAAATTTGAGTGGGTTGGAGAATCTGCGTTTCTTTTCAGAACTCTATCAGCGCGATTTGAATGAAAAAGAACTGCATGAAAGACTGGATCAGGTAGGGCTGGTGCGGGCGGCTGAGAAACAGGTAAGAGCTTACAGCCGCGGGATGCAGCAGCGCCTGACGATCGCGAGGGCATTGCTGAATGAGCCTGATTTCGTGATATTGGACGAGCCTTTCACCGGGTTGGACAAGGATGGAAGCACGCAATTGGTGCGGATGCTTGCTGACCTGAAGCAGCGTGGAGCTGCGGTTTTGATGACCAGCCACGACCCAGAGGCGGCTTTGAAGGTGACGGATGGCTTCGTGCGCCTGAGCAGAGGTGTTTTGGGGGACGTGTTGGCAGTACAGGGCAGGGATTGGGCTGAAATCGAACCCATTTTGTACCCTGAAAGCGTACCTGAAGGACAGGCAGCATGAAAAACTGGCTGAGCACGCTCAAAACCCTGACATGGAAAGACTTGCTGCAGGAATGGCGCAGCAAGGATATGCTGACAGCTATGCTGGCTTTCGCTATCCTGAGCATTTTCATTTTCAACTACGCCATGGAGCTGGACCCACGCCAAAGAGCCGAGTTGGCACCTGGAATATTGTGGGTGGTAATCACCTTCTCGGGCACATTGGGTTTGAACCGCTCTTTCGTGGCAGAACAAGAGCAGGGCAGTTTTGACGCGCTGGTGATGGCAGTGCCGGGATTGGGCAGCATCTGGCTGGCAAAACAAATCAGTAATTTTTTGATGATGCTGGTTCTGATCGTGATCGTTTTGCCGATCTACAGCGTGCTCTATAACCAAAACCTGTTCATTCCTGGTTTGTGGCTGACGTTGATTTTGGGAGCCTGGTCTTTCAGCGCAGCTGGCACGCTATTGGCGAGCATGACCGTTCAGACACGCATGCGCGACCTGCTTTTACCGGTTTTGCTTTTTCCGCTGCTGATGCCGGTCAATATGGCGGTTGTTAAGGCTGGCAGTGGGATCATGACCAGTGCGCCAGTGGCGAGCTACCAGGTCTGGCTTGCGGTCTTATTGGTTTACGGTATTATTATGACCACTATTTCACTATTGGTGTTTGATTATGTTATCCTGGAATAAAAATTTCACTTTTCTGGCAATTTTTTCGGGCGTGTTGGTATTGCTCGCGTTTGCATTGGTGCTTTTCTATGCGCCGGTGGAACAAAACATGGGTCTCGTGCAAAAAGTATTTTACTTTCACGTCAGCGCTGCCTGGCTGGGGATGCTTGGTTTTTTAGTGGCAGCGGTCAGCGCGGTTTTGTATTTACGAAACGCGAATCTGACGCTGGATGCTGTAGCGGCATCTTCGGTTGAAATCGGGCTGCTCTTCACCGCTATCGCCAATTTTTCTGGCATGATCTGGGCGCGACCGGTGTGGAACACCTGGTGGACCTGGGATCCGCGCCTGACCACGATGACGATCATGGCTTTCACTTATATTGCTTATTTTCTGCTGCGCAGGGGTATTGACGACCCGGCAAAGAAAGCGCGTTTTGGGTCAGTTTACCTGATCGTCGGGTTTGCGACTGTTCCACTGACCTTCTTCTCGGCCCGCTTGCTGCGCACCATTCACCCAACCATTTTTGGTACTGCAGGGAGTGGTGATATGGCGATGACGCCGGCGATGTACCAGACAATGGGTTTCAGCATTTTTGCTTTTTCGGTGCTTTTTGCGGTGCTTTTGATTGTTCGGAGTCGTTTGCGCTTGAGCGAGCGATGGCTGGAAGAACAGGAAGCGCTGGAGCAGGAAGAAGAATTCGGGGAGGTGAGCAATGGCTGATACTTTTAACTACTTTGTAGCAGGTTACGTGGTGATTTTTGGACTTTTGGGGGCGTATATTGGGTGGATGGCGTTATTAAACCGTCGGATCCAGAAGAAGATGTCGGGAAGAAAAGAAGCTGATACCCGTCCACTTCGTGGCGGGCACAGGTAGACAATAGGTCGTAGCTGGTGGCTCATAGCTGGTAGCTCATAGCTGATAGCTCATAGGTGTTAGTTAATTGCTGAAGAGGGAGTAAATGCAACAAAGCGCCGGCTTCAACCCCACATGCTTGCACGCGGGGCAGGTACGGAAGCCGGCCTACGAAAAGACTCTTAACCAAACCCACTCCTTGGAGGGGGTCCGAGAGCGAAGCGAACGGGGGGGTGGGGTCTTTGTCTAACAACCCCCAGACTTGCACGCAGGGCAGGTACAGAAGCCGGACTACAAAAAGCAAAGAAACTTGCCTAAGAAATTACTGAAAACGCCGGCTTCAACTACGGAAGCCGGCCTACGATAAGAATCCTACGAAATGAAGTCTATGGAAAGAAAGTTTGGTCGCATCTTTGTTTCTACCGGGTGTGATACTAATGGGAAGGTGAGTGCAAATAGAGCTATGGCGATGGTAACACTGTACAAACAATTTAATTTCACACATACAATTCCGAAAAAATAGGCTATAATACTATTAGAAGAGGACAAAAGAAGAAGAAAACCACGAGTCGCTCAGATTGAGGCTAAATTACTGTGCCCAGAGCTCTACGAGTCACGCTTATAACAATCGGGGTCATCCTTTTGCTCTACGGTATCTACTACGTAATCGGAAGACCCGCTATTCCTCTGCCGGCTATTCGTTACCCCGTGCCGGCTGGCCAGCCTCTTCACGATATCATCACCGCCACAGAAACAGACCAGGTTAGAGTTACCCTGAATACCAAGGGTCAACTCGAGATGCGCAGCGCGGACGACAAACTGGTCGCGCTCGATTACACGCCGGAGACGTTGGCTAATACGATTGACCTCGCTTTGCATCTGGCACCAGGACAAGCTTTCAAATCTTATGAGCATTTTGTGGAGAGGTTCCCTGTTTATCCATTTTTTACCAATTACGTCAATCAATTTTTCTATCGTTTTCTACCATTTCGCATTTCTGTTATTTTGATACCCCAACAATAAGGCATCAATCAGTTTAATTTTAAAGGAGACTAAGGATAAAAATGAACAACAAACAAAATCTGATCAAACTAGTTATCGCGCTCGTGCTGGTTTTTGGCATCAGCTTGATGCAGCATACCCCATCGGCAATTGCTGATGTGCCTCTGCAGACCGAGTCTAGCAATGTGATCCACATTGATGTCACCTATGACCCAGGGACCAAGACATACAGCGCCGGCGGGTTTTCTGCAGAAGAATTACAGCAATTCGGCGCACCTGCCTTACCGGATAACATCTGGGCACTCCTGACCGTCTTTGATGGTATGACTTTACGGATCATTGGCGATGAGATCCAGGTACTGGCGGATGAGGCACCACTTTTTAGCATGGCTTTTGACGAAAACGCCCGCGTTTTTGTTTATGACATGCTGAATGTGTACCTCCAGAATTCCAAAGTGGATCGCGAACGCGCAGAAAAATGGCTAGAGCAAGCTGATTTTGATATAACCTTGCGCAAGTCCAAAGAACTGAGCGAACCGCTGCAAATCCAACTTGCCACTTTGTTACAGGTAAAAGTCGATGAAAATGGCGCCTTGTCTGTGGAAGGGATCCCAACTGGTATGGGGATCACCCCTGAGACAGCCGAGCTTTTGAGAGCCGCAAACATTGAAAACGCCAAGATTTGCTGGAGCAAAGGCGTGGTAAAAGGTGAAGTGAACGGCAGTGTGTTGCCCCAGATGACTATCTATGAAGATGGTGTGATCGTGATTGACAGGGCTCTTGGTTTGAACCTGGGCGATTTGGGTCCGATCTTTGAGTCGAGCTTTGGGGCAGGTATTGTGTACGCGGACGGCGCCCCTGTTGCTGGTGAGTGTCTGCCGTAAAAGCTAAGTAGTCGAAACTAAAAAATTCCTTCGACTCCTTTGGATCGTAGAAGCATGCTTGCCTGCTGTTTGATGGCAGGCGCATGCGTGAGCAAATTCATAGAGCCACCCGACTTTTCGGGTGGCTCTTTTTATTGCGCCTTTAGGCAGTCGAGAACGCAAAGCGTTCGAGACAAAAAACCACCCGCTATGCGGGTGGGGGCAAAGGGTTATACCCAAACCAATTCACCT
>CAZYIJ010000099.1:0-8006 GCA_964647425.1 uncultured Anaerolineaceae bacterium | reverse complement strand
CGTTGGCTGCTCTATTTCTGCTTGATCATTCTTGGGGCTGGTTTGTTTATGCCGTTGACCTGGTTCCTTAATCGCCGGTTTCCCTCCGATCCCTTGGCAGGTCCCACTGTAGTCATCCGTCAGGCAGTTTGGTTTGGGGTTTTTGCTGCTCTCTTGAGCTGGCTGCAAATCGGTCGCGTTTTGACCCTGCCTTTGGGGACAATCATGGGGGCTTCCCTTTTTCTGATCGAATTCCTGATCAGGCTGTGGGAACGCAGCCGCTGGAAGCCTGATCCAACTGTATAAAATGAATACACTGCGTGCTATTCCCTCGGTTGATTTCCTACTTAATCTACCAGATATGACAACCTTAAAGGAAGAATATGGGCACGATTGGTGCCTGCAGGCAATCCGACAAGTGCTGGATGAAGTTCGCAGCCAGGCAGGAAACACTGACTCGCTTCCAACAGATGCTGAAATCGTCTTTCGGGTTAAAACACTCTTAAAAGCTCAATCCACCACTACCCTTCAACCGGTCATCAATGCCACAGGCGTGGTTTTGCATACCAATCTTGGCAGGGCACCGCTTAGCCAAGCTGCACTTGAGGAAATTGCAAGAATTTCTGGCACGTATTCGACCCTTGAATACGACCTTTCGAAGGGGCAGCGCGGAAAAAGAGATATCCATGCGGCTGATCTGCTCGTCCAGTTGACTGGTGCTGAAGCAGCTCTGGTGGTCAATAATAATGCCGGCGCAGTCATGTTGACCCTGGCTGCTCTTGCCAACCGTAAAAAAGTGATCATCTCCCGATCTCAGCTGGTCGAAATCGGTGGTGGCTTTCGCATCCCGGAAGTCATGCGCCTTTCGGGAGCAAAACTGGTCGAAATCGGCACTACCAATCGCACCCATCTGAATGATTACGAAAATGCCATCCAGGAAGGTGCCAACCTGGTTCTCATGGCACACCAATCAAACTTCAAGATCGTTGGCTTTACCAGTGAACCATCATTAACGGAAATCACTGAACTTGCACACCATTACGAACTGCCGGTAGTACACGACCTCGGTTCCGGCGCCTTGATTGACCCAGCCACCTTTGGGCTGGAAGCTGAGCTAACCGTCCAAAACGCTTTGCTTCAAGGCGTTGATGTGGTCTGCTTCTCTGGAGATAAGCTGTTGGGAGGTCCCCAGGCAGGCATAATCTTGGGGAAAGCTGCATTAATTGACAAGATACGCCGTCATTCGTTTTACCGCGCTCTTAGGGCAGATAAACTTTGCCTGGCAGCTTTAACTGCAACGCTTCTGGCGTACCTTAAGGGTATTGCTGTTGAATCGGTGCCGGTTTTAGTGATGCTTGCACGCAAAGAACTTGACCTGAAAATCAAAGCTGAGCAATGGCAAAATGAACTGGCAGGCGGCGAGGTTTTACCAGGAGAGTCGATGATTGGAGGAGGCAGTCTGCCCGGGCAGACGCTGCCGACCTGGTTGTTAGCCTTTAAACCAAGATCAGCCAGGCAATTTGCAGGTCGCCTGCGCCAGTTGGAAACCCCAATAATCACCAGAATTGAAGATGACCTGGTCTTGATTGATCCCAGGACCGTCCTTCCTTCTCAAGAAGCAGTATTATTAGATAATCTACGAGATGCACTTTCAGAGGAGAATTTATGAAAAAAGACATTGAACGAGTAATCAAAGCAAACAATTTCGACGCCTTGTGGATCAGCGGTGCCGCTCAACACAACCCATCCATGACTTACTTTACCGGCAGCATTCACGTAACTGCTGCAGACCTTTTTATTATCCCAGGCAAGCAGCCAATCCTTTTTCATGGAATGATGGAACGAGAGGAAGCCGCAAAAACTGGTTTTGAGCTCATATCATATTCGCAATATCCTCTTTCTGAATATCAAAAAATGACTGACGGAAATCAATTGGCAGCAAACGCCTTGAGATACAAAAAAATGCTCGAAGATATCGGATTGACCAAAGGCCAAGTGCTGCTTTACGGCATCCGGGAATTTGGACCTTTTTATTCTCTGATCAGAGAATTGGAAGACCTGCTGCCCGGCATTCAATTTAAAGGTGATCATGATGAGGCGATAATATTGGAAACCCGTGCTACTAAAGATCCCTCAGAAATCGAAGAGATTCGAAAAATGGGTCTGATAACAACTGGTGTTGTTAAAAGGGTCGAAAACTTCTTGAGCGAACACAAAGTGGTTGATGATACCCTGATAAAAGCAGATGGCAGTCCGCTAACTATCGGAGATGTAAAAAGCCTGATCAATCTCTGGTTGGCTGAAGCCGGAGCGGAAAACCCTGAAGCCACAATTTTTTCTATCGGCAGAGACGGGGGCATTCCTCACAGCACTGGCACTCCTTCTGACATCATTCAACTTGGCAAAAGTATCGTTTTCGACATCTTCCCTTGCCAGTGCGGCGGTGGTTATTTCTACGACTTCACCCGCACATGGTGTCTTGGCTATGCCCCAGATAAGGTTCAACAAGCTTATGATCGGGTCAAGCAGGTTTATCAACAAGTGGTTTCGGAATTAGAATTGGGCGTTAATGCCGCGAAATACCAGGAACGCACCTGCGAACTTTTTGAATCAATGGGGCACGAAACGATCCGTCAAAACCCGAAAGCTGAAGAGGGCTACATTCACAGTCTTGGACATGGATTAGGTTTGGATGTGCATGAGAAACCCTGGTTCAGTCGCAAGGATGACCCCTCTAACATCCTGCAAATCGGTTCGGTCTTCACCATCGAGCCTGGACTCTACTACAACACCAAAGACTTTGGCATTCGCATTGAAGACACCTGGTATGTAAAAGAAGATGGTCGCTTTGAGAAGTTTGTTGAATATCCCATGGACCTGGTGGTTCCAATGAAAGGCGGATAATGTGAAAAACGATTATCTACGTGTACTCGGGATTGAAAGCTCGTGTGATGAAACCGCTGCCTCTATTGTTGAAGGAGGGCGCGTTATCCTGAGCAGTGTTATTGCAAGTCAGGTCGACCTTCATGCTCAATTCGGAGGGGTTTACCCTGAACTGGCTTCAAGAGAGCACGTGCGTGCTATCCATGCCGTGGTCAGTGAAACCCTGCAGGAAGCCCATATGCAGATCAGCGATCTTGACGCAATCGCTGTAACGCGCGGTCCCGGACTGGCTGGGTCTCTGGTTGTTGGTGTGAACATGGCAAAGGCGCTGGCGTTGTCTGCACAACTTCCCATCATCGGTGTCAACCATCTGGAAGGGCATCTGTACTCTGCCTGGTTGTATCCAGCAGATTCAAAACCTGGTCCGGAACCCAAATTTCCCCTGGTTGCCTTGCTTGTTTCAGGAGGTCATACAGAGTTGGTCCTGATGAAAGGGCATCTCGATTACGAGACGCTTGGCAATACGGCAGATGACGCTGCCGGAGAAGCTTTTGATAAAGTAGCCCGTTTGCTTGAGCTTGGATACCCCGGCGGTCCTTCCATCCAAAAAGCCGCTCAAACTGGTAATCCCCGTGCTTTTAATTTTCCAAAAGCCCACATGGATAATCCCTGGGACTTTTCTTTCAGTGGTCTCAAAACCGCCGTTTTGAGGACAGTGGAGGACCACAAGAATTCCAACAAAAAACTGCCGGTGGCCGACATTGCAGCCAGCTTCCAACAAGCGGTCGTAGATGCACTTTATGAAAAAACAATTGCAGCTGCTGAAGCGTACAAAGCAAAAGACATTATCGTTGCCGGCGGAGTGAGTGCAAACCGGGCTTTGCGCGAAGCATTCAGAGCCCAAACGCGCTTCCGCGTACACATCCCACACATAACTTTGTGTACAGACAATGCCGCGATGATCGCCGCTGCTGCCTACCGTCATTTGGTGAACGGGCAAACTGACTCACTCGATTTTGATGTCCAGCCAAACTGGGCACTGGTAAGTGAAGATTAAGGAGAACCTATGGATGTAAAATTAATTTGGAAAGAAGGCATGGAACTGACCGGTTATTCAGAAAGCGGTCATACTGTGACCATGGATGCCTCTGAGAAGAGCGGTGGGCAGGACAAGGGCTCTCGACCGTTAGAATTGGTGGCTATTGGAACAGGTGGTTGTGCCAGTATGGATGTGCTCTCGATCCTGCGAAAAAAGAAAGTAAATTTCACCGGGTACGAGTGTAGAATCAAAGTGAAAAGTTACCAGGAAGATCACCCGCACGTTTTCACGAAGATGCATTTCGAGTATATTGTCACTGGAAAAGACATCCAGCGAAAAGATGTTGAGCGGGCGGTTCAACTTGCAGAAGAAAAATACTGCCAGGCTATCGCGATGATGTCTAAAACAGCAAAAATTGAGCACACTATTACCATCGTCGAAGAATAAGCATCGTAAAACAGGTGAGCCATAATCGCTCACCTGTTTTTTTTTTGCAGTAGATGAGGGAGAAAGCACTCCTTATATAGAAATAGTCGTAGGGTTGAGGCCTGCCTCAACTCTGATAGATGAATTTGCCAACATGATGGGTTCTGACCTAACTGTAATCCCTAAATCACTATTAAATAAGTTACTGGTACAATTTTGTGAGCATGAAAAAACAACAATTTATTCTCTTGCTTGTCCTCATAACTTTCCTTGCTGGTTGTGCGAAAACCCCATCCGAGCAGGTAGTTGAGCCTATTTCAACCTTGGAAGAAATCTCTCCCACCTCTGCTCCCACAACTGCGCCGACCCCAACCGAAATACCACAGACATATCAATTGCCTGATCCACCCTCAAACCGAACAAAATATAAACTTGATTTGATCTTCAATTATTATTCCCACTTTGGTTCGGTCACGCAACAAATCACTTACACCAACAAAAGCAGCCAACCAATGTCCGAAATACTTTTGGTGGTTCCGCCGCGCAATTTTGAGGGCAGCTACGAGCAATATAGCCTTAGCAACGATTTAATGGCTTCTTATCGTGAAGAAGGGATTTTCACTTACCTTACCCTCTCCAGACCATTGGAACCGCTTGAAACAACCCTAATCAAAATTAGTTTTCGCATCTATTTACCTCTTCACCCGGGTATTTACGGCTACACCAACCAGCAAGCTAATGTTTCGGACTGGTATCCCTTTATCCCTCCTTACGATGAGACAGCTGGTTGGCTGGCTTACCCTCGTGTAGTAGATGAGGACAACATCATCGTAGGCGAATCAGTAGTAAATGAATTCAGTGACTTTGAAGTCAGCCTGACGCTTGTCAGCCATGCTGAACTGATCGAAGTCGCTGCCAGCGCACCAGCTCAGGGTGCGGATGGTCGCTACACGTACACATTAGACCATGCCCGGGGTTTTACTTTCTCGATCAGTGACAGCTATTTTGAGCACGAAATAGTCCAGGATGGTGTTACTATCCGCTCTTATGTTTTCATGAGTGAAATCGAAAACGGAATTAGTTACACTGAAATTGCCGCTAAGGCACTGAAATTGTACGGTGAAATACTTTACCCTTATCCTCGCGAGTTAGTTTCTGTCGTTGTTGGTGATTTCCTGCACAACATGGAGATGGATGGGATGATCATGATCAGCTATGGGATAATCGATTTTTACAACGGCATCCCGGAAACTGATTTGACTCTCATGGCTCCCCACGAAATTTCCCACCAATGGTTCTATGGTTTTATCGGCAGCAATCATGCCCTGGAGCCCTGGTTGGACGAAGCTATGGCTACTTATTTTGAACTGCTTTATTATGAACACTACCACCCTGAAAGTGTGGACTGGTGGTGGAGTGTGCGCATCTACAAGCCAGCCCCAACCGGGTATGTCGATTCTGACATCTGGATCCCCGGAGGTTACATCCCTTATCGTGATGCTGTTTACCTTCAGGGCGTCCATTTATTGCATGAAATCCGTCAAAAAGTTGGGGATGGTGCTTTTTTTGCTGCTCTAAAGGATTACGCCTATGCGAATACTTACAATCTGGCAACCAAAGAAGACTTCTTTGAAGCTTTTTCTCGTCATTCTGATCAAGATTTGAGCTCAATTACAGCAAAGTATTTTCTAAACCCATAAACAACTTAATTTGACACTTCCAATCAACAGGCTGACTTGACAACCTCAATCATGTTGGTTATTATGCCAAAACGGAGTAAAAATGAACTTAAACAACAATCCTGAAGAAAATAATGACTCGGGTCAAAATGAAGAACCAAACGAGATACAGAAAAATTCTGCCCAATCGCTTTTAAATCAACGCGGGATGATTGCCGCCCTGGTTTTGGTCGCTTTGGCTGCCATTCTTTTGATAACATGGGCGCTGAGCGGTAAAGAATCTGCAAAAACAGATCCGACGCCCACAAAAATGGCGGAAATTACACCAGCCGAACCGTTCGTCGAACATACTTACGACACCATTACAACTGTCGCACCGATGCAGACCATTGAAGCTGCAATCACCCCGACGGTAGCGACCATGGTTCCTCGATCAGAAGTAATCACCTACACGATCCAGGAAGGTGAAACCGTCTCTGGCATCGCTGCAAAATTTGGGCTCTGGCCTGAAACCATTCTATGGGCAAATCGCTACGAACTTACGAGCGATCTGCGAAACTACACCCCTGGAACAACCATTTACATTCTCCCGGTAGATGGGGTTTATCATGTTTGGTCTGCTGGTGAAGGGCTCGGTGCAGTCTCAAATTACTACGGTGTAACTCCGGAAGATATCCTCAATTACCCGGCAAACAACCTTGATCCCGCCACGATTGGCAGTTACGCTTCTCCCAATATCAAGGCAGGCACGCGGTTGATCGTGCCTGGCGGAACGATCCCTAATTACTTTGCCAGTGATACTCTGCTTTACTACGCGGCTGTCGAAAAATTGCAGAGTCTTCCAATTGGAACATCTGAAACCTTCCCAGCTCCACGTACCGAAATCATCGCTTACGAAGTGCAACCACTTGACTCAATTTTTAGTATAGCCGAAGCCTTTGATCTCGAGCCAGAGACCATCCTGTGGACCAACCGCTACCTGGTTGGGGACACCCCGGACGGCATCTATCCGGGTCAGAAGCTGATCATCCTGCCGGAAGACGGTGTTTATCACGCCTGGTTATATGGTGAGGGATTGAACGGTGTTTCCAGCGGTTATGGCGTCACACCTGCCGACATCCTGGGAGAACCTTTGAATAACATCGATGCGGAAGAAATTGGCGATTTCAGTCTTCCGAAGATTAAAACCGGTACATTTCTTTATATTCCAGGTGGTCAGGGTTCGATCCCAACCTGGGTAAGTATGGTTACAGACCCAAGTGGGGGGTCAGGCAGCCATCCCAATGTTTCTTACCTTGGTGGTTATGCCTGTAACTCCACCTCGACGGTATCGGGTTCAGGAGCCTTCGTATTGCCCACAGACACCAGCCAGATCAGTGGCTATGAATACAACCCGCCTGTCCACAACGGCCTTGATTATGCTGGTCGTACTGGTCACAATATTTATGCGGTTGATACAGGGGTCGTGATTTATGCTGGCTGGTCAGACCGTGGTTATGGAAATACGGTTGTTATCAGTCACGGCAACGGTTATCTCTCGCTTTACGCCCATCTAATGGACGGAGGAATAAACGTAGCTTGCGGATCGGTGGTCTACGGCGGCTCAATTATTGGATACATGGGCTCGACTGGGAATAGCTCCGGACCTCATCTGCATTTTGAGCTTCGCTATGAAGGCGCACCGGTTAACCCACATAATTTTGGGTTGTAAATCGTTCGATATCGGTTATTTGAGTGGGACGGCGCAATACCGTCCCATTGTTATTCTTAGAAAAACGGATATTTTTTTACCCCCTCCAGCGAAGCGAAGGGAGGGGGATTTAGGGGGTGGGTTTTGATTCTTGAACCTGCTACGAAGAGAAAAAAGGAGATAAAAGTGAATTTGGAAGGTCACTAAGAATAAAATCCGTCATTCTCTTCAAAATGCATATCGTAAACTGGTAAAATCAATCCAGGAATTTACCATGAAACGTGTACTTCTTGTCATCATAATTCTTATG
>CAZYIJ010000098.1:3128-8044 GCA_964647425.1 uncultured Anaerolineaceae bacterium | reverse complement strand
CCGCAACATCTCTACGGGCAGCTCCAGTTCGCGGTACTTACGGGAGCGCTGCACTTCTTGGATCAACTTCTCAATTTCGTTTTCGGTGGGCGTGTTCATCGGCTCAGCAGGTAGACGGTCTCGTTGGGGAAGTCAAACGAGTGAATACTGAATTGTCGTCCTGCTGTGATCCTTTCAAAATGCTCGGTGTAGGTCTGTCTCATCCCCTTGGAACGTCCACCCAGGCTTTTGGTTGGGTACGAGATCAGCAGGTGGTCTGCATTCACCTGATCCAAAAGGTTTGCAGATGCATTAGGATTGACCTGGTCGAGAATAGGTAAAAGTTTCAGCATGAAGGCGACCTGAACCTTTTGCTGTGGGATGGCTTGGAGCAAATTACAGATGAATGCACTTCCGTTGTGTCCGGCGAGTAGGAAGTAAGCGTTCAGGAAATCCATCTGCGGGGCGACTACATCACAGGCGTAGTAGCGACAATCTTTCTCTAGCGGCATCCAAGGGATTGCAAGCGGGTTGAGCCCGCATGCCAGGTCGAGCACCGAATTGACCGGTGCGATGGATGCAAGACAGGTCTTGAAGAAACTGTCGAGGAATGGCAGGCGCTCTTGCGTGGACGCGTGCAACTTCATCATCTTTTTACTGGTTTCTTTGAACTGATCAGAATTGTCACTTGGCAATGCCTTGAAATTAGCAAACCACTTCGCGTAGTCTATTTTAGGAACGAGGAACGCACCAGTCAAACGATGAAGACGGGTGCGGGTGGTTTTGAGAGCATCACGCCAATTTTGATGATTTTTCAATTCTTCCACAGCGATTTGCCGGACGAGATCAGGGTCCAGTTGGGCATATTTTGGGCTTTCCTGTACCTTGGCGACGAAATGATTGATTTCTTCGTCCTTAAACATTGCTATCTTTCAGGTCTGCAATTACGCGGGTCATAAATCGCAGGTTGTGCATGGTTGCAAGGCGGAAGTAGGAGGGATCCCGCATTTTGTAGAGGTGGTAAAGGTAACCCAGGCTGTAATTCTGGCAGCAGGGACAGTCGCACCCTTCTTCGATAGGGTTAGGGTCGCGAATGAAGGTTTCTGTGTTGATATAGGTAAATTTCAACCAACCTGGAGGTGTGTTTGGTGTTAGTTTTACACCATCTTTGCGGTACAAGCGTCCATGACGGGCATCTCGGGTTGGCAAAGCACTATCAAACATCTCATAACCGATTTTATAGGCGGTTACGATGCTCTCCGGGTGCCCGATTCCCAGCGCGTGGATTGGGAATTCTGGCGGTACAAGCGATCTGACCAGTTCAAGAATGTCTGTGATCAGGTTGGACTCCTCATCCAAAGGCCAGCCGCCAAAACCGAAGCCGTCAAAGCCAATCTCTAAAAGCGCTTCAGCACATTGTTTCCTAAGCTCAGTCTCTGCTCCTCCCTGGATCACGCCAAAAATCAACGGTCGTTCACTTTCAGTCATTTTCCTGGACTTGAGCTGCTGCAGGTAGGTTTGCTTGGCTATCTTAGCCCAGGCAATCGTACGTTCGACTGATAATTTTTGTTCAGCATAACTGGCAATGATGTGGGTGCAGTCATCCAGGCAGATCAGAATGTCTGAACCGTAGGCAAACTGGAGCTGGATGCTCTTCTCAGGTGTCAGGTTGAGTTTTCGGTCAGAATTTTCAGGTCGAAAGAGGATGCCTTTGGGAGTCAGGCTGCCGAATTTTGCGTTTTGTCGGATCAGGGAATACGCCTGGAAGCCGCCGGAGTCGGTCATGATCGGACCTTGCCAATCGGACAGCTTATGCAGTCCGCCCAGAGCCTGGATAATGGAGGAACCCGGTCGTTGCATCAAATGGAAGGCGTTCATCATCAGCATTGGCAAGCCCACCTGGCGCAAGTCCTGGCTGGTAAGGCTGCGGACAAAGCCATAGGTTGCATCGGGCATAAAGACCGGTAACTCGACCTGTTTCTCACGAACCTGAAGAGAGCGTGGTGGAATTATGAGCGCCTCCGCTGATTTTTTTCGATGATAAGGATAAATTCGGCTTTACGCTGTTGTACTTTCGCCTGAATTTCCTGCACTTCGCCGATGTAGATACGCTCGCTTGGCAGGGTCAGATCAGTTGCAAGAAAAATTGTTTGTTTTTTGCCAAATGCATTAGCGACTTCATCGAGCAATTTTGCCATCCGATAAGGCGTATCCATCAGGATCAAGGGGTCAGTCGAGTTGCTGTGTCGTTGCAAAACCTGCTTGCGCTGTTCTGTTTGAGGTGGTAAAAAGCCAAGAAAAAGGAATTGTCTAAGGTCGAACGGGCAGACAGAAATGGCTGTCATCAATGAAGATGGACCAGAAACTGGTACGACGGGGATATTCGAGCCGTACATGATCTCGAGCAATTTACGACCCGGGTCAGAGAAAACAGGCGTTCCGCAATCGGATATGAGGGCGAGGTTTTGGCCATCAAGCAACTTCAGTAAAACCTGCTCAACCATCTCATCCTCGTTGTGTTCATTCAACTCCATCAGAGGCTTTGAGATATCCAACTGCTTTAGCAAGCGGGAGGCAACCTTTCGCTCCTCGCAAATGATCAGTTCCACATCCGAAAGAACTTCGATCGCCCTGGAGGTGATTTCACCTGGGTGACCGATGGGAGTGGCAACAACGAATAAAGTTCCTGGTTTTACTGGCATGGATATCCTGCTTTCTATGATGAGATTATAAAGCATGCTTTGCTGTCCTGTGCACTCTACTTATAGAGAGGACTTATTTGTTTGCAAGTTGATGAGAATTATTAACGGCTTTCAGATAAAGAGTTTGTGGCATAATTGACAGCATTAAATGGAGCACTATGAAAAAATTAAGTCGACTTACTAAAGTATCGCTTTTATTGGCAGCATTTTTTGGAATTGATAAGATCCTGGGTGTAGCCCGGCAGATGATCATTGCCAGGCAATTTGGTTTATCAGCTGAATTGGATGTGTTTAACGCCGCCAACAATCTTCCTGACATGCTCTTTATGCTCATCTCTGGTGGAGCGCTGGCAATTGCCTTTATTCCCATTCTCTCCGAAGTTCTGACTCAAAAAGGACGAGAGAAATCCTGGGCGCTTTTCTCCAACATCCTCAATATTGCTTTTATTGTGACTGCGATTTTAGCGATCATCGTTGCCATCCTGGCAAGACCTCTGATCACGAATGAACTGGGAATTGCTCCAGGCTTTACTGCTGCTCAGACAGATGCGACCGTTCGTTTGCTGAGGCTAAATCTTATTTCAACACTCATCTTTTCTTTGAGCGGGCTGGTGATGGCGGGGCTACAAGCGAATCAGCATTTTC
Source organism: uncultured Anaerolineaceae bacterium (assembly GCA_964647425.1). Classification (GTDB taxonomy): domain Bacteria; phylum Chloroflexota; class Anaerolineae; order Anaerolineales; family Anaerolineaceae; genus Mesolinea. The sequence continues at coordinate 4,718 of CAZYIJ010000098.1, read as the reverse complement.
TGCTGCCTGCCCTCGCCCCTATTCTGTATGACCTGGGTCAAATTTTAGGTGCGATCTTCCTTGCTCCGACGGAAGGTTATCAGATCGGCGGAATAACCCTGCCAGCATTCGGATTGGGAGTGGATGGGCTGGTCTATGGCGTCATCATTGGCGCCGCGTTACATCTGCTTATCCAGCTGCCCGGGCTGATCAAATATCATTTCAAGTGGACCCCAAAAATTGATCTCCACGATCCCGAGACCCGTAAGGTTTTCCGCATGATGGCTCCGCGCCTGATCAGCATGTTTTGTGTCCAGATGATCTTCTTGGCACAAGACAATTTTGCTTCAAGGCTTGAAATAGGCTCCGTCACCGCACTGACCTATGGCTGGTGGATCATGCAGGTACCTCAGACACTGCTGGGCACCTCGATAGCAACCGCAATTTTGCCAACCCTTTCGGAGTTATTTAGCAGCGAACGGTTTGATGAGCTGAAAGAAAAAATTGAACGTGCCGGACAGGTGATGCTAGCCCTAACAATTCCCGTGGCAGTCATTGCCGGCGTAGTTTTAAATCCGGTTATTCAAGTTTTCTTGGGTTTGGACGCGGTTGATACTGCTCGCGTGGTTGATGTTTCCCGAATCTTTCTGATCGGTATTATTGGTCACTCGGTGGTTGAATTGTTTGTGAGAAGCTTTTATGCTCTGCAAAAACCCAAATTTCCACTTATTGGTGCAGTTGCCACGTTGATTGTATTCATTGTGCTTGGCTTGGTTCTTTCACCTGCCTTGCAAGCACAGGGAATCGCAGCGGCAAACACGCTCGCATATTCTCTGCAAGCAGTTTTGCTGTTAGTAGTGCTTAATCCTCATCTGGCATCCAAACTCAACCTCTCGAAATCCTTTTTGCGAGGCATTCTTGGAGCTTTGGTTGGCGGTGGGGTTGCCTTTGCCGTCCTTGCATGGGCTCCGCGCGTATCAGGAACTTTAATAGGGGCAGTTTTGGGAGTGGGCTTGGGCCTGCTGGTTGCCGCATTTTTTATCAGGCGGGATTTGGTGGCGTTACGACAATTGTAATTTCGAAAAACCGGAGGGTTTCTCCGGTTTTTTTTTACATCTTTTACAAAACTCAAATGTTGTGTCGATTACGGTTAATTGTGGAACAAACGAATCAACATCTACCGCTGACTGCCGAACAAATCATATGGTCCGACGCCCTCGATTTCAACTGGGGTCAAATCGCCGACTGAAGCACGACCGTTGGCAACTACCAAACCATCGATTTCAGGGGCGTCACGATAACTGCGACCGATCAGGATGTCTTGTTCTTGATCAACCCCTTCAACCAAAACATCCAGCGTTTTGCCGATCAGAGCCTGTTTTTTCTCGAGCGCGAGCCGCGACTGCAGCTCCATTAACTTCTCCTGACGGGTTTCCTTTACAACCTGGCTGACCGGATCTCCCAGACTTTCTGCAAAGGTACCGACTTCAGGTGAGTAGGTGAACACCCCCATGTGGTCGAATTGCATCTCTTCAACAAATTCATACAATTGCTTAAAATGGTCTTCTGTTTCGGTTGGAAAGCCAACAATGAAAGTTGTCCTAACCACCA
>CAZYIJ010000098.1:0-3118 GCA_964647425.1 uncultured Anaerolineaceae bacterium | reverse complement strand
CGTTCGCCTGACCCAATCGACATCTGACGGACGGCGCATGCTTTTCAATACTTCAGGACTGGCATGCTGCAGAGGGATATCGAGGTATGGCAAGAGTTGTTTGGAATTTGCCATTAAATCGATCAGGTTATCCGAAATCATGCCAGGATAGGTGTAAAGTAGCCGCAGCCATGGGATATCCGGGATTTCAGGTAAAAGCTTTTGCAGGAGAGAATACAGACCATCCTGCTCACCCTGATCAGCACCATAAGCGGTTACGTCCTGGGCGATCAAGTTGATCTCGTTCACTCCTGCATCTTGCAGGAAGCTGGCGTCCCGCAAAATTTCTTTCACCGGGCGGCTGACCAAGCTGCCTTTGATGCCTGGAATTGCGCAAAAAGCACAGGTACGGTGGCAACCATCCGCAATTTTTAGATAACTGCTGCCACCCTGAATTGTGGTATAGGATGCACCTGGGGCGTATTGCAGGGTTGGGTAGTCAAGGTAAGAGCCAACTTTGCCTTCCCCTGCCAGGTTGCGGAGAAGAGGGATGATATCTTCAAGCCGGCGTGTGCCTATCAGACCATCGATCCCGGGATGGGCTTTGAGCAGGTTTTCGCGCCATCTTTCAGCTAAACAGCCTGTTACGATCAGTTTTTGTTTGGCCTTTTTCAGCCCTATGACTTCGCGAATAGTCTGCTCGGATTCCTGGCGCGCGTCGTGAATAAACCCGCAGGTGTTGATCAACACATATTCAGCTTGTTCGGGAGAATCTGAATAGATCAGCCCTTCTGCTTCCAGTAATTGGGCGAGAACATTGGAATCTACCAGGTTTTTTGCACAGCCAAGGCTGATGAGATGAAAGGTGTTCTTCTTCATTTTTGATCCTATGGATTTTCGTCAGTATCAAGAAACGGCAGTTCGGTCATACCTTCGGTCGTAAAAAGCAACCTGGCTGCTGTGCCAAGAGTGTCAGAAATTGGGTCGATTGAACGCTGGTTGAAAATGATTTCTATTGCTGATATATTGCCTGTCTCTAACTCTATTTCTTCTTCCCCGGTATAGGTAAGGACGTTTCCTGCCAAATGTCTGCCCTGGAAAACCACTTCGCCATCAGAAGTGACCCTCAACCAAATGTTTTGGCGGACCAGAAGGACAATTTCAAGGTTCGAATCGGTCTCGGATCCAGCGAAAAATGGTGTAGGGGTGGGGATCACCTGGGCAACCTCTTCTTCAGCTGTTGGTTTGACTTCAACAGGTAATTCGGTTGGTTCTGAAAGCAAAACATCCGCAAAGGCGGGCAGCGTTCCGGTGACTGATGGTTCTTCTTCCCGGAAAGTCATTTGGGAAATTCCCCAGATAAGAAAAGCTAAAATCCCAAGGATCATCAGGCTGCCAAAAAAAAGATCGAGTGTAAAGAATAGCTTCAGGTTAACCACAAACGGTGGCAGAATCCTGGGCAATTTAATGCGGGGATCCTTGAGTGTATTCTTTTCCAATCGGCTTTTTTGAATGGCATCCGCATAACGGATCATAATTCTGGCTACATCCAGGTTCAGAAATCGGGCGTAGGACTGTAAGTGACCTTTGAATTGCATAGGATTGATAAAGGCGTCCAAGTCACCACGCTCTATGCTGCGCAACTGCTCATTTGGAATGTGCGTTTCTTCTTCGATGACATCCCAGGAAATATTCAGATAGCGTCTCCGGGCAGCCAATTCCCGCCCAATTGCCATAAGCTCTTCTGTAGATTCTGATTCTGCATCGCTAGTAGCCAGCTGAATGGGCTCCATTGGCTCTGCAAGTGGTTTTTCCACAGGGGGAGCAGGTTTTGGAGTGAAAACGGCAACCTTGTCAGGCGTGGTATCTTCGTTACTTTTTTTGGTGTCTGGATTTTCTGCTGGAATCACTGCTGGTTCTTCCGAAACTGGAATCCCAGTTGGCGATTCATCGGCAGGTTCCTCTTTGATACCTAAGAACTCTGCGTAAAGCTTCAGAAACCCTTTGGTCTGGGCAGTTGAACTGAGCTCAGAGTATTCTTCATCTTCCAGGTCCTGCAAGATAGCCAGCCGGATGCGGGTTGCTGTAGCAACCTGTTCCAGGGAGATATTGCGTTCCTGCCTGATTTTTTTGAGCTGAGAACCTGAATATGCCATGATTGATGATTCTAACAAAAAAAATAGCCTGCCGAATTAATTCAGCAGGCTTCTACCCTTTTTCCTACAAAATACTACTCTTCGATCGTTTCTGTTGCTGAATTTTCTTCTTCGATTTCTTCGACTTCTTCTACTTCTTCGACTTCTTCGATCTCGACAAATTCTTCTACAACTTCCGGCACGAAGACTTCACCTTCACGGTGAACAACAACACGAACTTCGGGAACCAGATCGAGCGTTAAGTTTACCGGGATCATGTATTCGCCCAGGTTACGGATCGGCTCTGTGACCAGTTGATTGCGCTCCAGCTCGATGTCTGTTTCTGCTTTGATGCGGTCAGCAATTGCTTGAGCAGAGACGGAACCGTAGAGTTTTCCTGTTTCGCCAGCTTTAACCGGAAAAAACAGGTCCAATTTGGCGAGCACATCGGCCACACTCTGCAATTCAATGTTGAGTGCAGCACGGCGTTCAGTTGCTTTCTTGGCGATCAATTCAGCCACTTTGGATGAATTTTCAGTTGCGGGAATTGCAAAACCCTGGGGGATGAGGTAGTTGCGGCCATAACCGTTAGCGACTTTTTTGATATCGCCGGCACGACCTAATTTATAAACGTCCTTGATAAGTAATACTTTCATTTCTAGCCCTTTCTGTGCTAAGTGATTTTTTGTGGATGAAGGGTACAACATCCAAGCCGCTCAATATTACCATAAAATGCAATTTGCAAGTGGAAGTGATAATATCTAATTCTTCACACACCGAATACAAAGTTCCTTGGTTTTTTCTGGATGAAAAGACTTCATCAGTCTCTAAATCTAATTTGAGTCAGTCTTCCGTAAGTTGAGATTTCTTTATTGGGATAATGGTCATTGAAGAGGTACATTTTCACATTCAATTCTGGGATGTCTGCCGGTTGGGATCGCGTACTTTTTTCTGTCAAGGCAATTTAGAAATGTCCTAATCTCAGCAATTTAGAAATGTCCTAT
>CAZYIJ010000097.1:0-8115 GCA_964647425.1 uncultured Anaerolineaceae bacterium | reverse complement strand
AACAGCTCTCTGATACCCTATATCCAGGATTCAATGATAGAATCTATGGCGACACTTCGTCCCTCATAACGGTGGGATTTGGGATTTTAATGAAAGAAAAACGCTTATTCTTCTTAATTGTTTTGGCTGTAATAACCAGCATGTTTCTTAACGCTTGCAATTATTACACTGTTCCAACTGTCTCTGAAGAAGAATTATCCATGCGGGTTGCTGGAACACGCTCAGCCCTTTCAACTCAAAGATCCGTTGAAACAATGATTGTTCAACTGGATCAGTTGAGAAATCAACCCACATGTCCGGTTTGCCCAACTTGCCCTCCACCTGCTACGCCTACCCCCGTTGAGACTATGGTTCCCACGGAAGAAGATCCCTTAACGATGATTATCACGCCTATCGGAGACCAGAATGATCCGAACTGCCTGAGGTTTGAGTTTTTGGGAGATGTCAGCATTCCACCTGATACCCGCCTGAAACCCGGTGAAAAATTCACTAAGGCTTGGTGGGTACGCAACAGCGGTACCTGTGCCTGGACAACACAATTCGACCTGGTAAATTCAGGTGGAGAATTGTTTGGCTCTACTGGCAAAGTCGATTTCACACAGGATGTAGCTGTTGGTGAGACTGTGCAATTATCCATTTTTGATTTAGCGGCGCCTACCAGATTGGGAACTTATTATAGTTATTGGTTGATTGCCACGCCTTATGGAAATCGGATCGGTTATGGTCCTGACCAGCAACTGGGGTTGGGGATCAAGATCATTGTAGCAAAGGATTAAAGTTCGACCGCTTGAGAAGGCGGTTTTTTTATCTAACTCCGGTGATTATTCGCGTTGATTGTTTGCATAATACTGCTCACTAAGGGTTGCTGAGCAGGAGTGAATTGCATTTTGGGATCATCATCTTACTGAGATTCCTACACAAAAGGAGAGATCTCTTGTGAAAACTAACCGATATACTTTCTTTTCAGAGGTCCTTGTGACGGAACTTTCTGATCATCTTCTTCGTCTATATTTATGAAGAAGTCCTTCATTTAAAGGAGTTGTTAAAATGGACACTATTAAACCAACAAGAAACAGAGTATTTTCACTCGCCGCCCTATTCTTAGTAGTTGCATTGGTAATTTCCGCTTGCGTAATACCATCGCAACCAACGGGTGACCCCATTGAGCAGGCGATGCAAACGCTGCAAGCCCAGGCCACTCAGGATTATTACGCCACATCAATAGCTCAATTAGAAACGTTACAAGCCACCCAATCGGGAACTATTGTTCCTAATCCAACCAATATGAATCAAATTCCAACGGAGAGCCAGCCGACAGTTGTAGTTACGATGCCAACAAGCACTGCAGTCCTTCCTACAGCTGTACCGCCTACAGCAACTCCTATTCCACCGACTCCGACGCCCAGACCCTGTCTCCAAATCACTTATATAAGCGACTTGAGCATTCCTGATGGCACAAAACTGAATGCTGGAACTGCTTTTACAAAAATCTGGCGATTACAGAATTCGGGTAGTTGTAATTGGGATTCGGGTTTTGATATCGTCTTCACAAAAGGCAATCAATTAGGAGCGAATGCTGTCTATGATATTCCTTATGCGGTTCCCTCAGGTCAGTATGTTGACATCAGTATCAACATGGTTGCCCCTTCAGTAAACGGCAAATACAGTTCCGAATGGATGCTGAAAAGCAGCAATGGAGTTGTCTTCGGTACTGGCAGTGACTCAAAAGGTCCTTTCTGGGTAAGAATGGAAAGCATTAATGGGCAAGGTGTGGTTTATAGCTTTGCTGAAAGCGTCTGCTCAGCCAAATGGACAAACGGATTGCGCAAGACATTGTCTTGCCCCGGCAACGAAAAAGACGTGGAAAACGGTTACGCCCTTGCAAAAGCCAACCCAGTCCGTGAAAATGGTGCCACCGAGAATGAGATTGGTCTGATAACCCGTCCTAACCAGGAGGCTGATGGCTACATCCAGGGCATTTACCCTGCATTCACAGTGAAAGACGGCGATAAATTCCGTGCAACGATTCAGTGTGAAGGCGGCAGTACGGGTTGTGATATCAAATTTGAGCTTTATTATTCGATTGAAGGACAAAACGCGACTGAATTAGGTGAATGGCACGAGGTCTACGACAATAATTGGAAATACGTGGAAGTGGATCTCTCTTCATTGGCAGGCAAGCAGGTTGTCTTTACCCTGGTAGTCTGGAATGAAGGTTCGGCTCAAAATAATCGCGGTTTATGGTTGTACCCAATCATCTATCGCACCAAGTAACCTGGAATTCCACAAATTTTATTTAAGGGACGGTCGCCAGACCGTCCCTTCGTCATGTTGTTCGTGTTAGAATATCAGCAATCCAAAAAACAAGAAAGGAAGAGAAAAATGAAGACACGTAAACCGATGGTCGCTGGTAACTGGAAGATGAATAAGACGCTCAGTGAAGCGGCAGAACTGCTTGAAGCTTTAAAACCTGAATTAAAGGAAATTGAAGGTGTGGACCTGGTGGTTTGCACTCCCTATATCGATCTGCCCCTGGCAAAAGAAGCCCTGGCTGAAAGCAATGTCATGGTAGGCGCGCAGAATTTACACTGGGAAGCCTCCGGCGCATTTACCGGAGAAGTCTCAGCGGCCATGCTGAAAGATTTTTGCGAGTATGTCATCATTGGTCATTCGGAACGCCGGGCGATGTTCGGTGAAACTGACGAAACCGTCAATAAGAAAGTGGTAGCGGCACTTGGTGCTGGTTTGCTTCCTATCGTTTGTGTGGGCGAGACTCTGGAAGAGAACGAAGCCGGTCAAACGGAAGCAGTTGTGGACCGCATGGTTCGCGAAGGACTGAAGGGTTTGAGCAATGACGAAGCCGCCAAAATCGTGGTCGCATACGAACCTGTCTGGGCGATTGGTACTGGCAAAACTGCTACCCCCGAACAGGCAAATGATGTTCACAAAAACGTAGTCCGCCCGATTTTACGTGAAATGTTTGGTGCAGAGGTCGGAGACGGTATGCGCATTTTGTACGGCGGCTCAGTCAAACCTGGCAATGCTGCTGAATTGTTTGGTCAATCCGACATCGATGGCGGATTGATTGGTGGTGCCAGCCTGAAAGCGGCCGATTTTGTTGGTATTGTAAAAGGCGCTCTTTAGATCTTGATTTTTCTAGCGTAGTTTTTGTGTAGGCTGGCTTCCGTGTTTGAAGCCGGCTTTTCTTGATTCCTCCATTGCTCGCAAGAACGAATGCCTTGTGTAGTCTTATGTAGGCCGAGATTGGTTCCTTCCCAATCCGGCACTTTTTCCGATTAAGAGATTGCTTCGCCGCTTTACTCTTGGCAAAGACAAATGTCTTTTGTATGCCATCTTCCGTAATCGATGCCGGCTTTTCTTCATCCCTCCGCTTCTCGAAAGACGAATATTGTGTGCCCGCGACTTTTTTCTTGACTTTAACCCGTGAAATCTTATAATTGCCCCATCGACTGAGATTGGGAAGAGTAAGTCGCAAAGCCGTCACAGAGAGGTTTCGCCTGGGCTGAAAGCGAAATCGACAGAGCGGTGACCGAAGTTCGCCCAGGAGTTGCGCGAGTGAACACTTAGTGTCAGTAGTTTGCGCCGGAAGCCTCCGTTACTGGGCATCCTGAGTGGCTCACAAGAGCAAGAAGGGTGGTACCGCGGTTGACCCCGTCCCTTTACCGGGCGGGTTTTTTTGTGCCTGCCATCAAAATATCGAGGTGAATATGTTTGAAATTGAAAGCCAACTACAAGAAGAAAAGCAGACTGCACTGGCAAACCTGGCAGAGGTTGACAGCCCGGAAGCATTGGATGCCTGGAAACAAACCCATCTGGGGCGGTCTTCACTGGTGATGACTACCTTTGGCAAAATGGGCACTTTTTCCAAAGAAGAGCGTCCCCTGGTAGGGCGGGCGGTCAATGAAGTCAAGGTTGCTCTGGAGGCTGCTCTTTCTGAAAAAGAAGAGCTGGTGAAGAAAGATGCCCTGCTGAAGGCGATGGACAGCGAGAGACTGGATGTGACCCTGCCCGGTTTTCCTGTTAAGCGTGGAAGAATGCATCCTGTCAATCTGACTATGCGCGAAATTTACCGTGTGTTTGGTGATATGGGCTTCCAGGTCTACAATTCACCGGAAGTTGAAACCGATGACATGAATTTCACCTTTCTCAACATTCCTCCTTACCATCCTGCGCGCGATATGTGGGACACTTTTTATACAGAAAAGGAAGGGGTAGTGTTGCGCACGCATACTTCCCCGGGTCAGATCCACGCGATGCGAGAATATTATCCAAACCCTGTGCGGGTGATCCTGCCAGGCGCATGCATGCGATATGAGCAGCAAGACCAAAGCCACGAGATTGAATTTATGCAGTTTGAACTGTTGGTGGTGGATAAAGATATCACTTTTGCTAACCTGAAGGGCACCATGGACGACTTCACCAAACGCATGTTTGGACCTGAAGCACAAACGCGTTTGCGCCCCTCGCATTTCCCCTTCACAGAACCCAGCGCAGAACTGGACATGAGCTGCATTTTCTGCGGTGGGCAAGGCTGCGGTGTCTGCCACGGTACTGGCTGGATCGAGTTGGGTGGTTGCGGCATGGTACACCCCCGCGTTTTGAAAAATGGCGGGTATGACCCCGAAGTCTACAGTGGTTTTGCCGCAGGGGTCGGGATTGACCGCACAACCTTGCTGCGTTATCACATTGATGACATTCGTTATCTGCGCAATAACGATATTCGCTTCCTTGAACAATTCTAAGCAGGAGAGGTAAAAATGAAAGCACCTTTAAGTTGGATCCAAGATTATGTTGACCTGCGAGGTTTGAGCCTGGAAGAAATTGGTCAAACCCTGACCATGATCGGTCTGGAAGTTGAAGAAATCACCCTGGTAGGGCTGGACAAACCCCAGGGGGAGCGATTGCAGAATAAATATTCCGGGCTTTCATGGCCCAAGGATAAGTTTGTGGTAGCGGAAGTATTGGAAGTCCGCCAGCATCCCAATGCCGATAAACTGACTCTCTGCCAGCTAAACGACGGTTCTGCGGAGATCACAGTCCTGACAGGAGCACCGAATCTGTATCCCTACGTTGGAAAAGGCCGGCTTGAAAAGTCTATCAAAGTGGCTTATGCCCGCGAAGGAGCTCAACTATATGATGGTCATCAACCCGGTCAGATCCTGACAAAATTAAAAAAAGTCACTATTCGTGGAGTTGAATCCAGTTCGATGATCGCATCAGAGAAAGAACTGGGCATTTCTGAAGAGCATGAGGGCGTTATTTTTCTTGACGATGATGCCCCGGTAGGCATGTCCCTGGCAGATTACATGGGCGATGCTGTTTTCGAAGTTGCCATCCTGCCCAACATGGCGCGCGACGCCTCGATATTGGGCATCGCACGCGAGCTTTCTGCAGCCTTGCAGCGTCCTTTGAAAGAGCCAGTAGGTCTGGAAATTAGAGTTGGCGGTGAGATCGAACAAAAAGTAGACCTTCAGATCCGGGAACCTGAACTCAACCCTCGCTTTATGCTCGGGTTGGTGGAAGATGTGAAGGCGGTGCCGAGTCCCTATTGGGTGCGCAGGCGTCTGGCTTTGGCGGGCATGCGCCCGATCGATGCCCTGGTTGATGCCACCAATTACACCATGCTGGAGACCGGTCAGCCTCTGCATGCTTTTGATTATGATTTACTTAGCAGCAGAGCCGATGGAAAGCCAACCATCATCACCCGTCAGGCAGACGAAGGTGAAACCCTGCTCACTCTTGATGGCAACCAACACAAGCTGACGACTGAAACCGAGCTCGTAAGCGACACAAAAGGTCCCTTGAGCATGGCGGGCGTGATGGGCGGTGAGGAATCTGGCATCACCTCTGGGACCTCAAAAGTACTGCTGGAATCGGCGAGTTGGAACTTTATCAATATCCGCAAGACAACCTCCCGTTATCGCATTAACAGTGAGGCTTCTTACCGCTTTAGTCGAGACGTCCACCCTGCACTGGCAGAACAAGCACTGAGCCTCTGCCTGAAACGAATGCAAGAGTGGGCAGGCGGTGATGTGGTGAGGGGAGTGATCGATCACTATCCACTCAAGCGTGAAGACACCAAAAATACCCTCACAGAGAGCGACATGGAACGCTTGTTGGGTTTACATATACCGATTAACGAAGCAAAATCGATCCTGGAGAGGCTTGGTTTCACCTGTTCGCTTCAGGATGGAGAATTAACTGCAATCACTCCTTCAAATCGAACTGACATTGAAAGTGGTTTCGTAGGAAAATCAAATTTGATTGAAGAAGTCAGTCGGATTTATGGTTACAACCGCATACCAACAGTCCGTTTGTCGGGCGAACTACCCCCGCAAAGCAGTGACCATCAGGTAGCGCTGGAAGAAACAGTGCGCGACACTCTGATTTCACTGGGGTTACAAGACACACTCGCCTACCGCTTGACATCGGTTCAACGCGAAGGGCGGATACTTCCCGCCGCACCAGCTGAGACCGGATTGGATTATGTGCGCATAGCCAATCCAATTTCGCCTGAACGAACTGTTATGCGGCGCAGTGGGCTGGCAACCATGCTTGAGTTGATTGAACGCAACAATCGAAACGCGGGCGGATTGTCATTTTTCGAAATCGGACCGGTTTTCATCCCGGTTAAGGGTCAAGAACTGCCTGATGAACCACATAGATTAACGATTGGTCTGTGGGGCAAAAAACGACAGACGGGTTGGTCTGGTGAGAAACCTGGAGTATATGGCTTTTTCGACCTGAAAGGTGTGCTTGAAGCCTTGTTCCAGGGCTTGCATCTGGAAAACATAGCCTTTGATGCCTCCAGCGAGAGCTCAAGCTTCCATCCTGGAAAAACGGCTCGCTTGATGGCAGGAGAAACTGAAATCGGTCTAATGGGTGAAGTGCATCCATTGGTCAAACGAAATTATGACTTTATGGAAGGCCCTGTCCTGGCGGCCGAGTTGTATCTGGATCAAATTCTCACGTTAGTGGACAAGGGATTCAAGGTCTCCTCCATCTCAAATTTCCCGGCAATGGTGGAAGATATTGCCTTGATCGTGGATGAGAATGTGACCGCCAGCCGTGTAGAAGAGTTGATTTGGAGGGCAGGCGGAAAACTGTTGAAGAAGGTCGAATTATTTGACCTTTTCCGTGGTGAGAAAATTGGGGCAGGCAAAAAGAGCCTGGCATACCAACTGACCTACCAGGCATTTGACCGCACCTTGAGCGTTGCCGACGCGGCTGGAATTCGCAAGAAAATCGTCAAGACACTGGCTTATGAAATCGGTGCGGTATTGAGGGATTCGTAGCAGGCCAGGTTTTGAAGACGGTTTTGCTTCTAACACGTTTTGAATCGACGGATCGATGCGTGCAGAAATGTTAAAGAGATACCGGACCTACTGAAAGTTTTTCCAGAGGTAGAAAAAGTAGCTAGTGATTAATAGAGGAGAACAGTAAATTATGAAACAATATCAGGCAATTTTCCACGTCAGTGAAGAATCTATAGATGACATTACCTTTGCGCTGAAAAACATCATCAATCTTTTGAACGATCTTGGCGATGAAAACGTAGACGTAGAATTATTGGTTAACGGACCAGCGGTAAAAGCCTTCACTTCTGAACAAGGAGAATTATCGGAGTTGTTAAGACAGGTGCTTGAGCGAGACGTTGACCTGGTGCTATGTAATAATGCCCTGAAATTATTTGATTTCAATCCTGATAACATGCTGAGTGAAGCCAGGGTGGTTCCATCGGGTGTGGGTGAACTGGTACGCAAACAAACCGAAGGTTGGGCTTACATCCGACCATAAACCTCATTTTTTGAGTTCTCCATGGGTGTGCAAATATGCACACTCAGGATCCTGACGCTTCTTATACGCTGATCAGATTATTAACGTAAGGGCGGGTTCCAAACCCGCCCAATCAATTTAGTTTCAAATAACTTCTAAATGGGTGTGCAAAATTGCACACTTACGATTCTGACGCTTCTTCTACGCTGACCAGATTATTAACGTAAGGGCGGGTTCTAAACCCGCCCAAATAACTCGGTTTCGATAAGGTAAGATAAGTTTCGCACATTTAAAAAAGGGACATGGTCCCGATCACTT
>CAZYIJ010000096.1:7410-8142 GCA_964647425.1 uncultured Anaerolineaceae bacterium | reverse complement strand
AATATCGCTGTCCAGCTCGGTGACTGGAGTGGATACCATCTGCTGGCTCAGTACCGAATGGCGAGAAAAAAAGGCTTGTATAGGTGTCATCAAAAAGCCAAAGTGCCCATGTTATGCGGATCTTTTTTCTGTTTTTCATACTATCAAACATGCCTTTTCAAGGGACGTACCATTGAAAACAACAAAAATCTCAGGAGAGATATACCTTTTTTTGGAGAGCTTATCACAAAATGCTTCTTAAGCCTCGTCTATCAAGTAGAATTACAGTAAATAAAAATGTATCTGCAAAACAATTAAATAATTCACATTCGGGAGGTCAGAATGACGGAAAATAAATTATGGTGGAAGAATGGAATAATTTACCAGATTTATCCGCGCTCCTTTCAAGATACCAACGGTGATGGCATCGGTGATTTGGCAGGAGTCATCCAGCATCTTGACTATATTAAGGAACTGGGCGTTGATGGTATCTGGTTCTCCCCTATCAACCCCTCACCTGACGTCGATTTCGGTTATGATGTAGCCGATTACCACACAATTGACCCGAAATTTGGTAACCTGCAAGATTTTGAACGCTTGCTCCAGGAATCTCACAAAAGAGATTTACACATCATCATGGACCTGGTTCTGAGTCATTCCTCAAACCAGCACCGCTGGTTCCAGGAATCCCGCAAATCAAAAGACAACCCTTACCACGATTGGTATATCTGGCGCGACCCTGCCCCTGGTGGT
>CAZYIJ010000096.1:0-7387 GCA_964647425.1 uncultured Anaerolineaceae bacterium | reverse complement strand
CTATCACGCCTTTGCCAAAGGTCAGCCGGATTTAAACTGGCACAACCCTGAAGTCCGCTCTACTTTATTGGATGTCTTCCGTTATTGGCTCGTCAAGGGGGTGGATGGTTTCAGGTTGGATGTTTTCAATAATTACTTTCAGGATCCCCTTTTCCGGGACAACCCTAAGAGTGAGGGTTTCAGTATTCGCAAATTGTTGCGAAAATTTGATGCTTATGATCATATCTACGATAGCAATCAGCCCGAGATGATAGGCGTGGTTGAAGACATTCGCAAGATCATGGATAGCTACCCGGACCGTTACGTCGTTGGCGAGACCTATCTGGCCACTTCAGCCCAGGCTCGCACCTACATCGGTGAGAACAGGCTTCACGCTGGTTTTGACTACGGCTTCTGTAACTCGGCTTTCAATGCCAAAGCTTACGGACAGGCAATCCAGTATTGGGATGCCCTCCACGGTGATGATGCCTGGCCTAATTACTTTTTCAATAATCACGACACGCCCCGCTCCACAACCCGATTTGCTCAAGCCGAAAGCGATGCGATCCCAAAATTGCTTTTGGCGATGCAGTTGACGGTTCGCGGAACTCCTTATCTCTATTATGGAGAAGAGATTGGTATGCGAGATATCAGTCTTACTCGCTCGCAGATCAAAGATCCTGTGGGCAAACGATATTGGCCCTTCAATAAGGGTCGCGATGGCTGCCGCTCTCCCATGCAGTGGAATTCAAAATTAAACGCCGGTTTTACAACCGGAGAACCCTGGTTGCCAGTAAATAAAGACTACACAGTTCGCAATGTCGACGCCCAGGCTGCATCAGCATCATCCTTGCTCACTTTTTACAAAGAGCTGATCCAACTACGGCGTGCGCATCCTGCCCTGAATGCAGGGAAACTTGATATGGTTCAAACAGAAAATGAAGACCTTCTAATTTATCAGCGCCAGTATAACGACGAAAAGATGCTGATCGTTTTAAATTTTTCAAAGGAAATCAGTACCTATCAACTACCAACTGCTGATTTCAATAAATGGGAGTTGCTGTATGCAGGCAATGAACCCATAATCAGCCAGATGGCAGAAAATGAGTTACATCTGCCGGCTTATGGCTTTGGCATCTTGATCTCGAGGTCAGAATAGGAGTCTATCGTTGGAAAGCCCAAGTTTGGCTGACTTTTCTAAAGCGCCCTGGGTGAGGGGCAGCGAACCAGGCTTGCTCTCAGAGCGTTCTCTACCGCTGGAACGCTACTTTCCTCCGGTCGAGGAGGGTATGGTCAGAAACTGGGTGGAGCGTTATGCTTCCCCAGGCTCATATATCCTCGACCCATTCGGACAAAATCCATTCACAGCCCTTGAGTTGGCCAGGGCTGGCTATCGTATCCTCGTTTCGGCAAACAATCCAATTGCCGCCTTCACTCTGACTGTGCTGGCTGGCGCGCCAAGTGCCGAAGTGATCAGCCAGGCATTGTTGCAATTGAATCAAAATAAGATGCGAGACGGCTCAACTTTGGAAGAATACCTGAGCAATTTCTACAGGTTGGATTGTCCCAACCCGCAATGTGGGGCAGAATCAAAATTTGAAGTTGAAACCTTCATTTGGTCTGAAGAGGGTACAAATCCTCACCTCGCGATTGGTTCTTGCCAGGATTGTGGTTTTACCGGTGAGATCGAATTGACACCGTCAATGCAAGAAAGCCTCGGCAGAACCCCCTCTTATGCCCTGACTCGTTCCCAGGTTTTGGAAAAAGTTGCTGGTCAGGACCCACCACTAAGACGGGTGATGGAGGACGTTGTTTCTTATTACAGTCCCAGGGCACTGGTAGCCTTACAAATCCTTTTGAGCAAGATTGAAACAAGTAATTTGACCCAACAGCAGTCAGATGTCCTCAAAGCCATGTGGCTGACAGCCGCTGACCAGGCGAATCAATTATGGATCTGGCCAAAAGGCAAAAACAGACCAAAACAGCTGCTTCGTCCCCCACTCTTCCAGGAAGTCAATGTTTGGAAAGCATTCTTACGCTCAGCCAGTCTCTGGACTCAATTTGAAGAAGAAGTAAAACTACGGGAATGGCCCAAACGAGTTCCACCCACAGGTGGTATCAGCCTTTTTGAAGGACGCTTGCGGGAATTGGAGGAAGTTCCAGAACCAGGGTTGATCAAACTCGTGCAAACCTCGCTCCCAAGACGCAACCAGGCTTGGTGGAATCTTTCAGGGCTTTGGAGCGGTTGGCTCTGGGGAAAAGAAGGCATAAAAACCCTTCGAAACAGCCTCCTGAAACAACGTTACGATTGGACCTGGCATAGTGTGGCTCTCAAAAAAGTATTGGCGCAACTACCCGGACTGATTGGCCAGGATGTACCGATCTTGCTCCTGACCAGTGAACTGGACACTCTTTTCTTATTTGCCGGAATGCTGGGAGCCAAAAACGCGGGGCTGCATCTGCATTCTGCAGCAATTGATGGAGAGAATGAGGTCTTGCAATGCGTCTGGCATCTGCCAACGCTACAACCTTCGATTTCCTCCAGAAAGCCTCAAGTTACCATCAAAAACAGTGGCAGATCAGTTCTAAACCAGTTAGGTGAGCCAACGCATTGGTTACGGTTACTGACCTTTACAGTTGCGGAACAACTGATCCAGGGAAACCTGGATGAGAGACCGAAACCAAATGAGATGCTGAACGATCTGGAAAGTGAATTTGCGGCTGCCTTGAATGATCCGGCGGTTTTTCAACGCTTCAGCCCGGGCACAACGCCAGAAGCAGGTCTGTATTGGCTTACCAACCCGATTGCATATGGCAGTAGCATGGCAGACCTTGCTGAACAAGTTGTGATCTCGGAGTTACAGAAAAGGTCAGTTCTGACATTTGATGAAGTCTACGCCGCACTTTACGCTCGTTTAAGCGGCATGATGACACCACCTGATGAATTGGTGCAGGCAATTATCGAGTCCTATGCTGAAACAGAAAAGGCAGACACGACTACCATCTATCGTATCCAACCACGGGAAACTGCTGAAGCCCGAACCGAAGATTTGAAACAGGTAAAGTCTCTTTTGGAGCAAATGGCAGATACGCTTGATTATCGCCGCGAAAGCCGACCCGAAAGAATTCTATGGGTAGATCAAACCGGTTCACCTATTTACAGCTTCTTCCCCATCGCAAATGCTCAGATTTCAAGAATTCTGAGCATGAACCAGGATCTGCCTGGTCAAAAATTTATTGTTCTTCCTGGAAGTCGCTCGAATCTGATTGCTTATAAACTCAAGCGCGACCCTAATCTCCGCTTGCTCAAAGGGGATAAATGGCAGTTGATCAAATTCCGTCAGTTGCGAAACCTTGCCGGCAATCCTCTTTTGAGCCGGGAACTCTTCAATTCGCAAATCAACGGTGACCCGCCCGAATACCATACTGCACAGCTGGCACTATTCTAGTAGTTTATTTTGTACTTGCCAAAGTACCGACTTATGGCTGCGCCGTAGGCTCTTCTGGTCGTTCGTCTGTCGGTTCCGGAGACGGGGTTGGTGTTGGGGTTGCAGTCGGCTCTGGAAGCGGCGTTGGCGTTACCGTCGGTGTCATCGTCGGGGTCGGAGTTTGCGTAGGCGTTGGGGTTGGGATATCCAGCCTTAAGACCCATTTTTTCTGCACTTCTGTGTTAATTGTGCTGTGCAATGTCACCCTTAGCGTGATCACATCCTCCTCAACATCAGTCAAATCCCATTGTAAAATCTCAGCTGCCGATGTTATTGGATAGGTTATCCAATCTGGTGTAAGTGGATACCATTCAGTCGGGTCCGGTCCTTTACCCCAGTGAATTTTGAACTGCTTAAAGTTGGCTGTGGCGTCAATTACGCCTGCAATCACAAATGGGTTTTCATTAATTACCGCGTTATCACTCACGCCTATCAATAGGATAATTGGGCGGGGGTCATCCAGGCGGCATTCCCGTTCCGGCTTGATCACCAGTGGATCAGGGAATCCGTGATTTTTTGCCCAATCCCGACCGGGTTGAGTGCCCAGCCATTTGATAGCAGATTCATCTTCCACGTTTATTGTTAACGCTTCTTTAGTGAACTCAGCACAAGCCGGCGAAGCCTGCAGATTTGTCCAGGAATCGATGGAGGTCTTTAACCATAAGTCCTGGTCTTTTGGCAAGGGTGGCTGGTCAGAAGCGAATACTTCAGTCTTATAAGTAGGGCAGTACTCGCTTGGCTGTGCCCCAGAGACTGTACAAATCGTGTAATCAACGACATCTGATGGGCGCGCGAAAGGTGTGGCGTTGCCGCCTTTGTAGCGATTGATCCCAGCTTGCATGATCTCAGCCCAAATCGGAGCAGCCCCCTCCACGCCCGTGGTGTTGATCATCGGGGTGTAATCAGCATTCCCTACCCAAACCCCCACAACCAAGTCGGGCGTGTAACCCATCGTCCAGTTATCGCGGAAGTCATTGGTTGTGCCAGTTTTGGCAGCAGCGGAGAAGGGTAGATTCAAGATTGAGTTATAGCCGAACATCGGAGCACGAGCAGCTGAATCAGAAAGGATCGAAGATATCAGGTAAGCATGAGCACTACGGACAACCTGGTCGCCAGGTGACGGTTGGTATTCAAAGAGCACATTGCCTTGGTGATCCACAACTTTGGTAATAGCCACGGGCGCAATTTTACGTCCTTCGTTGGCTAAAACCTGAAAAGCACCGGTCATCTCAAGCAAGCTGACCTCTCCACCACCAAGTGTCAGTGACAACCCATAATCCGAGCGGTTTAATGAATTGATCCCAAGCCGACGGGCAAAGTTGATGAAACCATCCTGCTGCGCGGTGTTGGGGTCATCATAAATACCGACATACTCTAAAGCCTTTACCGCCGGGATGTTGTAAGAATTTGCCAGGGCATCCCGGACCAAAACCGGACCATGGAATCTTCCATCGTAGTTAACAGGTTCATAATCAGGGCTGGTATCAAACGGATCTGTGGAGGGTCTGAATTCGGTTGGCACATCCCAGATTAACGTTGAGGGTGTCCAATCCTTCTCAAAAGCTGCTAAATACGTGAGGGGCTTGATTGCTGAGCCAGGCTGACGTGTATTGGTTAGTGCCATATTGACCTGACCACTGATAGCAGCGTTATAAAAGTCAGCTGACCCAACCATGGAAAGGATCTCCCCATTGGTTGGGTTCATGACGACAACCGCCCCATTCGTAGCGTTTTTATCGGTCATTTGCGCTAATTGATTGGTAACTGCCTGCTCGGCATCACGCTGCATATCGGGATCGATGGTGGTGTAGATTGTGAAACCCGAACGGTAAATAGTTTGAGCATCAAACTGGGATTCAAGCAGGGATTGGATAAACACGACCCAATGCGGGAACTGCATATCGATGTCTTGTTTTTTGAATTCGTATGCTTCCAGAGCGTCCGATGCTTCGATTGTCTGGATCGCGTCCACACAAACGGGTTCCAAATCTTCACCAATGTGGATGCATCCGGTTTCGTTGCTGAGTTGATACATCAATACCAGTACAGTCTTGAAACGGTTTATTGTCGCCTCGCGGTTATTGTAAATATCGTAAACCGCTGGTGTTTGGGGCAGACCCGCCAAAAAGGCCGATTGCGCCAGGCTTAGGTTTGCCGCGGTAGTATTGAAATAAGTAGATGCTGCTGCTTCAATGCCGTACGAGCGATTGCCGTAAAAAATTTCATTTAAATAGAGTTCGAGCACCTGTTCCTTCGAATATCGGCGTGTGATTTCTGCCGCAAGAATGATCTCACGAGCTTTCCTCTCGTAGGTTTGATCATACCTTTCATCGGTTAGCAGTAGAAGCCTGGCTAATTGCTGTGTAATCGTTGAGGCACCGGAGACGATCACTCCAGAGGTGTAGTTGGAATATAAGGCTCTCGTCAGGGCGATCAGGTCGAAACCCGGATGATTATAGTATTCCTTGTCTTCGGTGGCGATAGTTGCAGCAATCAGGTAAGGCGAGATGCGCTCGAGCGGCACGTAGGTTCGCTTGCCGGCATTTGGATCGACAATTTCGTAGAGAATATTCCCATTTCGGTCAAGGATGTAAGTAGTTTCAAATTGTGAAGCACGGGTCTGGAGCTCGTCTACCGAAGGAAGCGTGCTGGCGATTTCCAGATACTTTGAAATGGCATAAACGCCAACAGCCAACAATGACAAAAGCAAAATTATAAATGCAATCAAAATGCCCCGACTCAAGCAACCCTTTTTCTTCTTTGTCTTACGGGGTGGTACTGTAGCTTGACCGTTCACTTGTAAGGGTTGAGTTTGGCCAGTCACAGGTTTTACAGGTGGTTTGGTTGAGGGCCAAGTCGTCTTTTTTGTCTCGACAACTACTGGTTGGGTGTCATGTAAGATTTCTGTGTCCACCGGCGTGAAAGCAACTGCATTGAGCGAAGTGGCTTGCGGGTCAATTTCTTCTACAGTTTCTGGAAGAATGACCTCAGGCATAGGTTGGTTGGCAGGGGTTACAGGTGGGATTGTGTCAACAAAATCTGAATCGATCGCGATTTCTTCTGCTGCAGGTTCTGGAATAGGCTCTTCCAGGTTTTCATTCTGAAGTTTTTCAACCTGCTCATCACTCGAAACTGTTATGTTCTGATTGTCATCCTGAACATACCTTTTTTGCTTCTCATCCTGAGCGGAGTGAAGGATCTTCCCATCCTCAACCGCCCAGTGACCGGTTTTAAATTCATCTCCAGGATTAGAATAATTATTCATACCGTGAAGCTCTTCAAAGCTCAGCTCTGTTTCTTCGTACTTTTCGAGTTCTCTAAACTGCAGACCTTCGTCTATTTTGAGCTGTGAGTCGAACTCCCCTTCAAAAGCCGACGCCTGATTTTCAGGTACCTTGCCAAGGCCGCTTTCAATAAACTCCTCACCCGTATCAAGGTGCGGAAAAGTTGTGTCATCAGATTCGGTTGAGTGATTTGTATCCATCATATCTTCTCTTTCTTACTCCTCTTCGATTTTAACATAAAGGAGAAGTGCGGTTTTTTCTATTAGGACCTCCTATGCCGCTGCTTGGGGGTAGAAGATGTCAAACAAGCTTTCTATAGCATATAATAGGGATGTGAATATCGGTCCATTTTTCAGTAGTGATCCCATCGGTCTTACTCTTGCTGCAGATCAGCAATTTCTTGAATCACCAGCCATGCTTGACGCTGTTTGGCAATTGGAAACAGAAGAATGTGCCCCAATCAGCCTGATGAGTGCTCTGGGCTTGCAAGCTCGCAGCTTCCAGATCATGCCGCATATCAGTCTGAACAAAATTCCCCAGGAAAAGATTCGGGATTTTTTCTGTCAACCTTGCATTGATCGCGTATTTTCAAATTATGTTAAATTGACTGTAACCCCTATCGCCGATGTGAAAGCG
>CAZYIJ010000095.1:0-8220 GCA_964647425.1 uncultured Anaerolineaceae bacterium | reverse complement strand
ACCTTGAAAATCGCTGACCCCCGCGTACGAGTAGTCGCTGCTTTCGATATTGATAAATTTTTCATACTCCTGGGGCAGAAAGGTATGGCATTCCTTTCCTTTTTCGCACATGACTCGCAAGCGGTCGCTGTTGAGCCGGAAATTGTGTGCTTCAGTTGAGGTCAGATAATATGTGGGTTCATCATCACCCCAGGTACCAATTCGGTCCACCATTTCCATGGACATCTGCCAATAATTGTCTACCAGATCAACAGCCACAGGCAGTAATTCTTCAAGTGTTTTGATCATCTCATCGGCTTTTTCACGGGGAATACTGCTGGTCACGCCGCCAATTACGGTTTTGATGGGATGGATGAATTGTCCTCCAGCCAGGCTGATCAAATCCGTTCCTATTTTTCTGATTTTCAGGGACATTTGGGCAAGTGAAAATTGGCGCGCTTTACTCTCCGAATCTTCTCCCATCTCAAAGAGCGAACTGGCATTGACGCGATCTGGCATGGTAAAAATGAAGAGGGAAGTAGCCTGGTTTTGAATCAACTGCCCAATCAGCAGCACTTCCCGGATCTCGTTTGCAAGCGGTGGGGGTGTGACGCCAAAAAGGTCTTCAAGCGCTTTTACAGAAGCAACCTGGTGCGCGGTTGAACAAACCCCGCAGATGCGTGGGACGATCACTGTGATTTGCTCGGCCGGAATGCCTTGAACATAATAGCTGAACCCGCGCATTTCCATCGCCTGGAAATCGGCTCTGAAAACTTCATCATCGTGAATATCAATTACAACTCGGGCATGTCCTTCAATACGGCTTAGAGGGTAAGTTAGAGTAGTCATCAGATCATCTTTTCCTTTGTCCGTTGGGGTAGCGACTGATCCTGGGTATAGTCAGTAAACTGACCGAGGAACAGGGACAGCCAGGGTGATGCCAGTTCGGCGTTGATCTCTTCGAGTGGGATGTCCGTCATCCGAGTGAAAACCCGGCGTAGATTATCAAGTACAAATTCAGGGTCTTTGTTAAGATAAGGGTTGGCTGGCCCCCTGCAGCCTACACAAGCATGTCCAGGTCGGGTGCAAAGGGCACCGCAGCCGCCGCGCGTTGAGGTGCCCACACAAAGATAGCCCTGGTTGATCAAACAGATTTCCGGGTCAGGGGTGCCGCTGCGTCGGCCAGATATGGAGGTCGGCCGCATATCGGTCAGTTTCTTGCGTCCGCATTCCTGGCAAACGATACTGGCAATTTTCGCGTCCTCCGCTTCTGTAAGTGCGGTAATGAAAAGTTCTGGCGTTGGAGGGCAGCCAGGTAAATACAGATCAACATGAACATACTTATCAATTGGATAGGCACGGGGAAGCATGCTGGGCAGGCGCAAGCGATGGGCGGAATCCAGGTAAGATTCACGCGAAATATGCCCTTCTCCAATTTGAGCAACCCCACCCGAAAGGGCACAGGTGCCAACAGCAATCACTTTTTTTGAGCGCGAAGCACCTTTCAGCAGATTGTGCAGGTCCTCATCCGTGCGAACTCCGCCTGACACCAGCAGTACTTCTACGTCTTCAGGAATTTTGTGCGTAGAAACAACCAACGGCATGTAAACCAGGTCGAAATTTTTGATCCATTCGTCTGAGTTCAACAGGGACACTTCGCAGCCTGAACACCCGGAAAGCTGCAAGACAGCGAATTTTGGCAATTCTCTTCTGGATTCCATAAGACTCCAATCCACAGAAATATCGGATTTATGCACTAATTATAGTGGACTTTTCCACAGTCTATCCAGCTTTTTCCCACAGATAATCCACAAATCATTTCAATCTCACAAATAAACCGCATGCCTAAAGACTCGGGTAGAATCATTGAAGCAACCAAACAGGAGAAAAAATGCAACCCACCCTTGAACAAGTAATCACATGGACAACTGAAGCCGCGGAAATTGCCCGCAAAATGCAGAACCAAAAACTCGAGATGCACTATAAAGCCGCTGCCGAATTGGTGACGGAGGCGGATGCCGCTGTTGAGAAATATCTGCTGGAGAAGATCCAGGCGGAATTCCCTGACCATTCCATCAACGCAGAAGAAAGCGGTGAGCAAGAACGCAGCAGCGATCACAAGTGGTACATTGATCCTATTGATGGCACACTCAATTACGCTCATGGCATGCCTATTTATTGTGTATCTGTAGCTTATGCTTACAAAGGGGACCTGCAAATTGGTGTGATCTGCAACCCTGCCATGGAAGAAACTTATTGGGCGGCCAAAGGGCAGGGAGCCTTCTTAAACGGAGAGCCGATCCATGTCTCTGAGGTGGATTTGTTCAGAGATTCACTGCTTATCACCGGGTTCAGGCAATACCTGATTGGCACACCTCGCTCCAATATAAACAACTTTATTCGTCTTAGTGCGGAGGTGCAGACCATTCGCCGGTTGGGCTCAGCAGCCCTGGACCTAGCCTACGTGGCTTGCGGCAGAGCGGAATCTTTTTGGGAGATCGATTTGAATCCCTGGGACGTTGCCGCAGGCATCCTGATTGTTCGCGAAGCAGGTGGGATTGTAGATAGTTTGTACGGAGATAGTGAGCTGTTGACCGGCAAGGTAGACATCCTGATCGCCAACCCTCACATCTTCCCTCAAATGCGCACGATTTTGCTTGAGGAAAGACCGAAACTCACGCCTTAAACGAGTCTGTCATCCTGAGCGCAGCGAAGAATCCCATCCTTTCGTACATTGAGATTCTTTATTTTTTTAGGCCGTGATTGAACGCTTCTGGAACGTTATGGCTCCTGATTGTGTCCTGCGGTCAATCCGGCACACACATGCCTTACACAAACAGACGCCATCAAACGAATGCTTGCTAATATACTGAAAAGCCGAGCTCAATTTCTGAACCCGGCTTTTTCAACCAACCGCAAGTATGCCTTTGTCCTATGAATTTTTCATGATCACTGAGCCAATCATGTCAGCCACGTGCTCACACTGATCACAGATTTTCTCAAATCGATCAAAAATCCGAACCCAAACCATGATCTTAACCGGGTCTTTTTCCTTGGTGTAAAGATCCCGGATCACTTTGAAGTAGAGGCTGTCGGCTAATTCTTCGATGACATTCACTTCAACGATTTTGTTTACAATCAGGTCTGATTTCCGGAAGTGTTCGAATTCATCAAAACAAGCTTTCATCGCTTCGGTACTGCGGATGATAAGATCCACAAAATCACCAGCATCCGGACGCATTTCCTTCACGTTATACATGAAAAACATTTGATAGACTTCTTCAATACTGTCAAGAACATCGTCAAGCATGTAAGACAGGGTGGCAATATCTTCCCGCTCAATGGGGGTGATGAATTCTGAAATCAGGTGCTTCATCATGACATGTTTTTTCAGGTCAGCCCCATGCTCGATTTCGTGCATGGTTTTATTTTGCTTCTCAATCTTATCGGGGTTGTAGTTTTTTACTGTTTTTTCCAACAGGTAAGCCGCTTTGATTGCGTCACCAGCGATGTCGCTGAACATGTTGTAGTAATTATTTCCCTTTTTTGCCATTTTTCTCCTCTACGCGAATACCCGAATCAGAATTCTGGTAACCGCGTAACCCAACAAACCACAGCCCGGGAAAGTTAACACCCAGGCCAGCACCATTTCTCTCACCACGCCCCAGTTAACCGCGCTGATCCGCTTCGACGCCCCCACCCCCATGATCGCTGTTGTTTTAGTGTGCGTAGTTGAAACGGGAAGCCCATTCCATAAAGACGCTGCCAACAAAGCCAGCGAAGCAGCCAGGTCAGCGCTGAAACCCTGGTAGGTTTCCATCTTGACCATATCCATCCCAACTGCTTTGATGATGCGATAACCGCCAACTGAGGTGCCTAATGCCATGACAGCAGAACAAAACAACATTAGCACTATCGGAATGTCGATTGCTCCAGTAACACTTTGCCCTTTAGCAAGTGCCATACCGATCAGAAAAACGCCTATGAACTTTTGTCCATCTTGCGCGCCATGCATAAACGCCATGGCAGCAGCGCCCCCAATTTGCGCGTTTTTGAAAACCTTGTTGGTTTTCCGGCGGTCTTGATTTTTAAATAGTGCCTCAATCAATTTGGCTATCCCCCATCCCAAAGCAAACCCTCCGATGGTCGAAAGAATCAAGCCGAAAATTACCTTGACCCATTCGGCACCATTGACGCCCTGGAAACTGTTGTAATATGCCACTGCCGCACCTGTCAGCCCTGCAATGAGGGCATGGCTTTCGGAGGTGGGAATCCCAAAGTACCAGGCTGCTGTCGCCCAGATAACAATCGATGCCAGCGCGCCGCTCAGAGCAATCGAACTGGCTCTGATATCCGTTCCAAAATCAACCATATTGCTGATGGTAATTGCCACGCTCTGATTGATCATCGTCATAACAAAAACGCCAAGAAAATTGAACACCGCCGCCATCAATATTGCCTTTTTGGGCGAGATAGCCCGGGTAGAGATGCAGGTTGCGATCGCGTTTGGCGCGTCGGTCCAGCCATTAACTAAAATGACTCCAATCGTCAAAATCACTGTAACTAATAATGCTGGATTTGCTATGATGTCTTGAATAAATGACACTAAGTAGGCCTCATTGGTTGTTAACTAAATTATATGTTGGGTTAAGCAATTTCAGTGAAAATTGGCCGTCTTTTTATTAAAATATTCCGGTCATCCCGGCACAATCCTAATCTTCAGCTATCAAGATGTTTTTTGCTAAATAATTCACACCCTATTTCACCTGAATCTGGTTTACAACCGATATAGAAAGGTAGCAGTTGAGCATCTTCGTGATACACTTTTCTGCGATGAATCCGAAAAGCCTGATCTTACTTGAATTTCATAAAGTGCTGGAGCGCTTGAAGGCCTATGCCAGTTTTGATCTGTCCGAAAAGTTGGCAGCTAAACTGCGCCCGACCAGCAGCCTGGAAAAGGCACAGACCTTCCAGGAGCAAACCCGCCAGGCTCGCTACCTGTTGAGCCTGACAGACGCGCTCCATTTTCGTGGCGCTGTTGATATGCGTTTGTTTGCAGACCAGGCTCGCCGTCAGATGACGCTCGAAGCGCCTAATTTGCTTGCAATCCGAAATTCGCTGATTGTTTCACGGGATGCCCGGCGTTTTCTGCTCGAAAAATCCAGCGAAGCCCCCCTTCTGGCTGAGATGGCTGAAAGTTTGTCGGATGGACACGGCTTGATCGACTTAATCAACAAAACCATCAACGATCGTGGTGAGGTGCTCGATAGTGCCTCTCCGCTTTTGGAACGAATCCGCTCTGAATTGAAAATTACTCACTTACGCCTGATGGATCGAATGAATCGTTATCTGACCGACCCAGGCAGCGCCCGGATGCTGCAGGAATCCCTTATCACCCAACGAGGCGGACGCTACGTCTTACCTCTCAAAGCTGAGCACAAAGGTCAGATCAAATCAATTGTGCATGACCAGAGCTCCTCAGGTGCGACCCTTTTCGTGGAACCCCTGGCAGTGGTGGAATGGAACAACAAATACCGACAGCTCGAGTTGGATGAACGTGACGAAGTACTGCGCGTTTTGCATAACCTGAGCGGGGAAATCGCCAGTAACGCTGAGGAACTCATTCAAACCAGTAATGTGATGGCAGAGCTGGATCTGATCCTCATGAAAGCCCGCTATGCCGACGATTTGCATGCCAGTGAGCCTGAATTGATCCCATTTGAGAAAAGAAGCGATTCCAACCATCCTGGCAGTCTGATCCACCTCATCCGGGCACGTCACCCTTTGTTGGCACCCGATAAGGTAGTGCCAATTGATGTTGAATTGGACCGCAATACATTTGCTGTTGTCCTGACCGGACCCAATACCGGCGGCAAAACTGTAACATTAAAGACCATCGGGTTGATGGTCTTGATGGCACAGGCAGGTCTGCAGATACCAGCCCGTTTCGGCTCACGCATCAGCGTCTTCCAGGATGTGTTTGCTGATATCGGTGATGAACAATCGATTGAACAATCACTCTCCACTTTTTCAGGGCATATCAGCCAGCTGGTGCGTATCCTTCGGCGAGCTAACAGCCGCTCTTTGGTTCTGCTGGACGAATTAGGCTCCGGTACTGACCCGCAGGAAGGCTCTGCCCTGGCAAGAGCTGTTTTGGATACCATGCTTAAGCGCCAGATCACTTCCTTCGTCGCGACGCACTTCCCTGAACTCAAAAGCTACGCGCATGGAACAGCTGGAGTGACCAACGCCAGCCTTGAATTCGACCCCGAAACGCTTATGCCCACCTATCGCTTGATGATCGGTTTGCCTGGTCGTTCCAACGCATTGGCAATCGCCGAACGGCTGGGGTTGGACCCTGAGATTCTGGAAGCTGCTCGCAAAGAGATCAACCCTGATGATCTGCATGTGGATGACCTGTTGGAAGAGATCCACCGACAACGTAATCTTGCCAATAAAAATTTCACTGATTCGGAAAAAGCCCTGCTGGCAGTCCAGAAAAAAGAAGCAGAGCTTGACAACCAGCTGGAAAAGATAGAGATCGAACGGGAAAAAATTCTGGATCAGGCTCATACCCAGGCTGAAGAAGAGCTGGAAGCCTTGCGCGATCAGGTACGGGAGCTGCAAAAGGCCATCAAGCGCTTGCGCAGTGAACCTGAACGCAAGGTTGAGTTGGCAGAAGTCGAGGAAAAGCTGATTGAATTGGAGCAAATCCAAACAGAAAAACAGCTCCATCGACGTAAACAAACCCGCCTGCCCCATAAACCTACCGGTCCAATCCAGGTTGGGCAAAAAGTAAAGATTAAAAAATTGGGAATTGAAGGAATAGTCACCGCCATAGAAGGAGAACAATTTGAAGTCCAGGCAGGCGCAATTAGATTGCGACTATTTCCTCAGGATGTAACCAGGAAAGGCGTTGTTTACGAAAACGCGGTTCCAGAAGAAAAACAAAACGAGAAAAAGGGACGCATAACCCTTCCGACTATTTCCGGAGTTCCGATGGAGTTGGATTTGCGGGGTCTGCGTGTTGAAGACGCATTGGACAAGCTTGACCGCTATCTTGAGCAGTCCTACAGTTCTGGTTTACCTTTTGGTCGCATCATCCACGGCAAGGGCACAGGCGCTTTACGCGAAACCGTCAGGGAAACATTGCGTCATTCTTCTTATGTTCAACGTTGGGAAAGAGGCGGGGAGAACGAAGGCGGAGATGGTGTCAGCGTGGTGTTTTTCCACAGTTCGCTTTAAAAAAAGATTGCCACTAATCCGCTCCCTCATTACTGGCAATCCTTCTGCAGCGGTCCCCTGCCAACGCCGCCAATGATCTTACAATTGTTTCACAAATATAGCACAAATTTAAAACAATTACAAATTATTCACATAATTGAGTAATTTCCATCACTTTTTCGCAATTATGCTATCTTCATTAAGAATATATATAATTTTGGTTGAATACTCAACCAACGTTGAAAACTCTTGACGGTAAAAAGCTTCGTGGTAAACTAATTGTTGCGTTACCAAGACGCAAACAAATATGTTACAACCATCCACCATCCCAATTCCTTAAGTTGCATCGCAAACCTGACCGGGTTTTCGATTGCCTGGGTCTGCGCACCTTAACAAGAAAGGAAAAGGGATGTTCCATTTAACCAAAATCAATCAATTCTGTCACGTATTCGATACCGAGCGCAACTGTTTCGTCAGGAGTTCGGCCAAAAACCTTCACAAAGCCCTCGGACCTGCGAGCGCAAATCTAACCCGCAAGCAAATGCTATCAAACGCCACCTGGCATGTTTGCCAGGATCCCCACTGTAAAGTAAGGCAATGTAAAAGCAAGCATTACATTGCCAGGCAGAACTAATTCAACCCAGCAAGCGCAGACCTGAGCTGGAAAAAACAAAGCCCCTCCAAGTTTGGAGGGGCTTTCTCTATGCCGAAGGTGGGAATCGAACCCACATACCCGAGGGTACACGATTTTGAGTCGTGCGCGTCTGCCTGTTCCGCCACTTCGGCGAGTTCACAAAGTATACACGCATTTCAGTCTACCAGTCAAGATTTTCTCAGATTGTAAGAGCAACATGATAATGTCCTAAAGTAGCAAAATAGAAATGTCCTAATTAAGATTAGGAGCTATGACATGGACAATCGAAATGAATGCTAAGGAATTAGCCTGTAAGGCTGAAATAGAGCGGGTAGAAGAGAAGCGGACGAGCCAAAAAGATGCGGCGGCAAGACTGGGGATCA
>CAZYIJ010000094.1:0-8265 GCA_964647425.1 uncultured Anaerolineaceae bacterium | reverse complement strand
TGCAGGTTATCCAATCTGTTATTGATGGCACTTTCGTTGGTGGTGATGTAGTTGGTACACTCGCCAATAACGGTGTTGCTCTTGCTCCGTTCCATGAACTCGAAAGCCTTGTTTCTGCTGAACTCGCAGCTGAGATCGAACAACTCAAAGCTGACATTATCGCAGGAACAATCTCACTCGACTAAATCTTTAACTGTTCAAATAAGGCTGGAAAAATTCCAGCCTTATTTTGTTTAAGCATATGGTAATATAAGTGAAATAATAGAGAATGAAACGGTAAAAACTATGACCCCAATTCTTGAATTAAAAGGAATTACGAAACGGTTCCCGGGAGTTTTGGCCAATGACCACATCGATCTCTCTCTCAATAAGGGTGAAATTTTAGCCCTTTTGGGAGAAAATGGCGCTGGCAAATCCACCCTCATGAATATCCTTTATGGACTGTATCAGCCAGATGAAGGTGAAATTCTGGTGAAAGGTCAAACCATAACGTGCAACTCCCCCACGGACGCGATCAACCAGGGCATTGGCATGGTCCATCAGCACTTCATGCTGATACCTGTCTTTACAGTGACTGAAAATGTAATGTTAGGCAACGAAGCAGTCAAGCAGGCAGGATTTTTGGATCGTAAAAAAGCCGCGGATCGCATTATGGAAATCTCCAACCACTACAATCTCGAGGTAAATCCGGATGATTACATCCGCGACTTACCAGTCGGCGTTCAACAACGGGTTGAGATCATTAAGTTGCTGTACCGGGAAGCTGACATCCTCATTTTTGATGAACCAACCGCGGTTTTGACTCCCCAGGAAGCTGACGAACTCTTTAAGATCATGCGGTCGTTGGTAGAGCAGGGAAAATCGATCATCTTCATTACACACAAACTGCGCGAGGTAATGGAAATCGCCGACCGGGTTATGGTGATCAGACGCGGAGCAATGGTTGGTGAAACTACGCCTGCCCAAGCAGACAAAGAGTCTCTGGCAGCGATGATGGTAGGACGATCAGTGGACCTGGTTGTCGACAGGACTGAGAGCAACCCCGGCGAATTGGTATGCTCTGTAGAAAACCTAACAGTGGCAGACAAGTTCCAAAACATCGTTGTTGACGACGTTTCTTTGGAAGTTCATGAAGGAGAAATCGTCGGGATTGCTGGTGTGCAAGGAAATGGACAGACGGAATTGGTCTATGCGATCACCGGATTGCAAAAATCTGTTTCCGGGAAAATACATCTTTTAGGGGAAGAGGTTACTAAGTTTTCTCCCAGGAAGATCACCGAACTGGGGTCCGCGCATATTCCTGAAGACCGCCAGGCAGATGGATTGGTATTGCCCTTCCCAGTTGCAGAAAACCTGGTCTTATGTACCTACTATAAAGAACCGTTTTCTAATGGGGTTGTCTTGAAATACGACAAAATCCTCGAGAATGGCAACAAGCTGGTACAGGATTTTGATATCCGCACCCCAGACGCGCTTACTTCGGTCGGCAGCCTTTCAGGCGGAAATCAGCAAAAAGTGATTATTGCCCGTGAATTATCCCGACCGATCAAGTTCCTGGTTGCCTCCCAACCCACACGCGGGTTGGACGTGGGATCAATTGAATACATCCACAAACAAATCGTCCAAAAACGAGATGAGGGCTGTGGAGTCTTGTTGGTTTCCCCTGAATTAGATGAAATTATGGAGCTGTCAGACCGGGTTGCAGTGATGTACAGAGGAAAAATAATCTCAATCGTTCCCAATAAGGGCGTCTCAAAAGAATACGTCGGATGTTTGATGGCTGGGATTATCCCAGAAGAATTCATCCCGACTGATGAGACTTCCGTCGTTGAAGCGACTTTTTAGAGAGGCTGAAACATGACAGAACAAAAGAAAGACCTCGGGCAAGAGATCCTAAATGAGATCAACCAGGATCAGCCAAAAAAAGAACACTCTAGAAAACCCTTCTTAGGCAAAGCTACCATTCCCCTTCTCGCAATCGTTACGGGATTGATCATTGGTGCATTGCTGATCGCTTTGACAAGTCAGTCAGTTTACGCGGCATTTGGAGAATCAATCGGAAAAGGTTTCACGCAGGCTTTTTCTGAAATTGGCTCGGCTTACAAAGCCCTGTTCACTGGGGCGATTGGTGACCCGGTCCGCATGATCAATGCGGTAAGAGGAGATGATGCCAAGGAGCTGCGACAGGCGTTCAATCCTTTCCTTGAAAGTTTAGTTCAGGCAACACCCTATATTTTTGCGGGGTTGGCTGTAGCTCTGGGCTTTAGATCAGGCTTGTTTAATATTGGTGTGGAGGGGCAGCTCTTCATTGGCGCTGCCTGTGCTACTTTTGTCGGATATTCGATCACGGGTCTGCCAGCCTGGATCCACATGCCGCTGGCATTCATTGCCGGGGCTTTAGGAGGCGCCTTTTGGGGCTTTATTCCAGGATTGTTAAAAGCTAAGACCGGGGGGCATGAAGTAATCAACACGATTATGATGAACTGGATCGCTTTCCGGCTGACAGAGTGGCTACTTTCGGGACCGATGACGCGAGAGGGTTCAGGAGGAATGCCGATCAGTCCGATCATTGAGAAAACAGCTGAGATTCCTCAGTTTTTCCCCTCACCGATCCGCTTCCACCTTGGCTTCTTCATGGCCCTGATTGTTGCTTATGTGATCTGGTGGATACTTTTCAAAACCACATGGGGCTTGAACCTGCGAACCGTCGGCACCAACCCACGCGCAGCCAAATACGCCGGTCTCAGCACCACAAAATCGATTATTTTGGCAATGTCTCTTTCTGGAGCGCTGGCTGGCATGGCAGGCGCGGTTCAAATTTTAGCTGTAAACCGCAGTATGGCGCTTGGGCTCTCTTCGGGTTACGGTTTTGATAGTATCGCTTTGGCCTTAATTGGCAATACCCACCCTGTGGGTGTTGTCCTCTCTTCAATTTTGTTTGGGACACTGCGCAATGGCGCGACGCGAATGATGGTGGTTTCTTCCATCCCGATTGACATTGTTGACGTTGTTCAAGCAATCATCCTGATGTTTGTGGCAGCTCCGGCTATCATACGATCCATCTATCATCTGCGCAAACCAAAGCAGGAAGAAGAGCAAATTTTCCTGAGTGGTTGGGGAGGTCAATCATGACAACAACATCCCGCGTTATTGAACATAAACATATTGCGGAAATTTCTTCCACAAGGAAAATCGTAATCGGAGTTGTGGAAATCTTGATCGGTCTGCTGATTTATCTTGCTTTTGCGGCAAAAACAACGGGAGAAGCTCTGACAAAATTTGTTATGACACCGGGAGGAATTGATCAGGGTTTGATGGCGGACTGGATCTTACCATCGAGAATCACCCTATTAATCCTTGCGGCGGCAGCTTTTGTAATAGGGGCATACCAGTTGATCAGGGGCTTTGGAAAGTGGACTAACCTGATGATTGGGCTTTGCGCTCTGTTCCTGACTTTTGGGTTCCTGGTTTGGCAAGCAGCTGATAAGCAGCTCAACCTGGCTGGGATGCTCTCCAGTGCGGTTCTGTTGGCTGTGCCTATCACTTTAGGAGCCTTTTCTGGTATTCTGGCGGAACGTTCTGGTATCGTAAACATTTCAATTGAAGGCATGATGCTGATGGCATCCATGGCGGCAGCAATCGTTGGAAGCGTCACAAAAAATGCCTGGCTGGGATTGTTAGGGGGCATTTTATCCTCGATCGTTTTAGCTCTGATTTTGGGTGTGTTATCCATAAAATATAAGATTAACCAAGTAATTTCTGGTACAGTGATCAACATCTTTTCAGCTGGGATGACAGCGTTTATCTCGCAGAAGTTCTTACAGCACATTGAAGGGTTGAACAATCCAAAGATGTTTACCCGGGTTCCACTACCGGTTTTAGCAGACATACCACTGATTGGACCGATTTTGTTTAATCAGAACCTGTTTGTTTACTTGATGTTCCTGATCCTGATCATCCTGCAGGTTGCGTTATTCCAAACGCGTTGGGGTCTGCGTTTCCGCTCCGTTGGGGAACACCCCAAGGCAGCGGACACACTGGGAATAAACGTGATCAAGACCCGCTACATGGGTGTGATTCTGAGTGGCTTGGTGGCTGGCATCGCAGGTGCTTTCTTTACGCTTGGTTCAGTTGGCAGGTTCGACGAAGGGATGACTGCAGGTAAGGGCTTCATTGGGTTGGCAGCCATGATTTTTGGCAACTGGATGCCGGTTGGTGCAATTGGAGCTGGCGCGCTGTTTGGTTTTGCTGATGCGATTGGCTCTAAACTCTCACTCCTGGGAAGCACAATTCCTCCACAGTTTATGGCAATGGCACCTTACCTTATTACGATGGTGGTGCTGGCTGGATTTATTGGAAAGGGGCAAGCCCCAGCGGCGGAGGGCGAACCTTACGAGAAGGAGTAAGGCTGTTATTGATTTTGGAGGGAGGGCTTCACAGCCCTCCTTTTTTGTTAAGGCGTCATGATGACAAAGGGTCAGGTTGTGAAGGGAAAAAATCAAAAAGAAAGATTCTTCACTGCGTTCAGAATTACAGTTTTTCTTATTACCTATAACCTATATTTTCATTGAATAAATAGAACATATGTGCTATTATATACCCGCATGGATTAATTTGCAAGCCGGCACATTAACAATGAAAAAGTATTTGCAGTCAAAGTGCTGTTTTGCACTATCAAAAAACAGTGCAAATAGTGCAAATGGTGCAAATCGATTGGAGAAAAAGAAAAGATCCTAGTTCTTTCATGGTCTCCTGACCATAAAAGGCTTTTGACCGCAGGTCTCCAATGACAGGAATAAAGGCAGATCGCCGCGCAAAAGAGCTCGCGATACCCTACGGGCACGATGTGACGGGATCACAAGTAGATCGTCATACCCTACTTCGCGGGCACGGTTGCCGATCCGTACGGGAGGGGCTTGCTCCTCCCGCTACCGCCCATTGATGCCAACTGAGTGGATGGACTGAAGCCCATCCGTACGACGGAAGAAAGTTCTGTTGCGTTCACAGTCATGCCAAAGTCGGATTATATTCGGCGGAGTCCGCAACCGAAGCGGATTCCGCCCTACAAAAGAAAAGCCGGGTTCAACTGCGGAACCCGGCCTACGACTTTATAAAAGAAAAACTGGATTGAACACCGTAGATAATATTGGGTATGGCTGCAGAATTCGTCTTACAATTTTTGTAAGGTTCATTTTTTGTTTGAAAGGTGAATAATGATATGAAATTACTTCATCTTTACCTTGGTTGGTATGTTTAATATATAGATCTTTATTAACCATTGTGCACGACAAGTTTGAGAGCACACTCATTATGGTACACTGTTGTTTGATTAATATTTCACAAATGGAGCAGCTATGGACACTATTGTTGTCAATCACATCGCCAAAAACTTTGGAGAAACCCAGGCGGTTAAAGATGTCTCTTTTCACGTCCGTCCCGGTGAAATTTTTGGTTTGCTGGGACCCAACGGTTCCGGCAAAACAACCTCAATCCGTGTAATTTTAGACATTTATCAACCTGACAAGGGCAATGTAACGATTTTGAATGGTCCGATGACCGAAGAAAAACTGAACCACATCGGTTATCTGCCAGAAGAGCGCGGTTTATACCAGGATGTTGAATTAACCCGCAACCTGACTTACCTGGCGACTTTAAAAAACATGACCAAAGAGGAAGTTGAACAGAAACTGCCCGGTTGGTTGGAACGTTTCGATTTGAGCGAGCACCAAAAGAAAAAGACCAAAGAACTGAGCAAGGGCATGCAGCAAAAAGCCCAACTGATCGCCGCTCTTATTCATGAGCCAGAAATCATCATTATTGACGAGCCTTTCTCTGCCTTAGACCCGGTCAACACCCAGTTGGTCAAAGACTTGCTGATCGAACTTCGTGACCAAGGCAAAACTATCATAATGTGTACGCATCAGATGAACCAGGTAGAGAAACTGTGCGATCGTTTAGTGCTGATCGATCATGGCACGGTTCTGTTGGAGGGGAGTTTGAAAGAAGTTCAGGAACGGTTTGCGACAAACCAGGTATTGATTCAAACAGATTCCGATCTACCGTCAAATCTGCCGGGTGTCGAGCGGATTGAGGAAGAAGGGCTTTATTATCGCCTGACACCGACAGAAAATATCACGCCCCGCGCAATTTTGCAGCAGCTGATTGACCAAAAAATCAGTTTGAATTCTTTCGAAATCGCCACGCCAACTTTGGATGAGATCTTCATCAAAGTGGTTAAAGAAGGCAGGAACGGCTATGAAGAAGATAATTGATGTCGCAAGGTACGAATATATCCATCATGTCGCAAAACGGCGCTTTTGGATAGCCCTGTTGGGCATGCCAGTTGGCTTTCTCCTGATCATGGCGCTTTCCATGCTTTTCAGTTACCTTTCCTTCGACACAGAACCTGTTGGCTATGTCGACCAGGCGAATCTGATCACCCAGCCGCAGGAAGTGCCCGAAAAGATTGGTTTTATGGATATTTTCATCCAGCTGATCCCCTATGCTGACGAAGAAACCGCACGCGCAGACACAGAAAATGGGATACTACAGGGCTATGTTGTCATTCCGGCTGGCTATCAATCGACTTACAATGTGACTTACTATTCCAATGAACAGCCCGGCTCTGAGGTGTTGAATCAAATTAACTGGTTAATACGTGAAAATATGCTTCTCCAACAGCAGATACCTCACCTCGAGCGCATAGAAGCAGGCAGCCAGATCTCTCTCCAGTCACTAGACGGCAGCCAGAGCTCGGACGGGACCGGCTGGCACCGGATCTTTGTGCCAATCCTGATCGGCATCCTCTACTTCATTCTGGTAATGAGCTGCGGTGGTTACCTTTTGCAGTCATTGGTGGAAGAAAAACAAAACCGCACAATGGAAATCATGATCACCTCGATGTCGCCAAACCAGTTAATGATTGGTAAGATCATCGGCAACCTGGGGGTCGGATTTACCCAGATATTGGTTTGGATCGTGATTTTGGCAATTGGATTGCTGGTATTCAGAGACAGGCTGCCTTTCCTTGGAGACCTGAGCCTTTCCCCCGGCTATATGGCGATCAGCCTGGCACTACTTGTGCTGGCATTTATCGTTTCGGCTGGTTTGATCTCTATCATTGGGGCAACGATGAGCACCGTGGAAGAAGGTCAATCGGTAAACGGTCTGATGGTCTTACCAACGATGATGCCCTTCTACTTTTTCCAAACCTTTCTCAGCAACCCGAATGGAATTATTCCCCGGATTTTGAGTTATTTCCCCCTGAGTGCGCCTCTTTCGCTCAGTTTGCGGATGGTATTCACAAAAATCCCTACCTGGGAAATCATTTCTGTTTTTGCGATCCTGATTATTTCGATTGCCTTGGTATTCTGGCTCTCCGGAAAGGCTTTTCGGCGGGGCTTGCTTGAATATAGCAAGAAGCTCAAACTTCGCGACCTTTTCGTCAAGGAGGCAAACAATGGCTAACTTGGGTAAAGTCTTCAAATTTGAATTTTTGAATTTGGTCAGAAGGCGCTCGTTTATGCTTATGATCATCCTGGTTCCTTTGATCCCCAGCCTTTTATTCTTCCTGCTCGGGATGCTAAACGACGATCAAACCCAAAGCATCACGCAGATTTTTACAAGCGAGGTTGCCAACCCACTGCCTATTGGCGTGGTGGATCAAAGTGGAATCGTCAAAGACTATCCAGACTGGTTGACCAATGGCGCTCTGGTAGAAGTTGTTGATGAAGACACTGCCAGGCAGCGAACTGCGGCAAATCAACTTGAGGGCTTTTTTGTGATCGCCCCTGACTACCTGGAAAGCGGTAAGGTCACCTATATTAAACCTGAAATCAGCATGATCACGGAAATCGTCCAGCAAGGTGCGTTAGATGAACTGATCAATTACAACCTGATGGGTGCTGATCAGCAATTGTATCTGCGCTACACCAATCCGGTGACCTACAGGTATGAATATCTTGACCCTGAAACTGCAGACACACGCGATCAGGATTCGGCTGCAAGTTTTTTGGTGCCCTATGCGATCATGATGCTTTTTTACATGTTGATCCTGATAAGTTCAAGCTTCATGCTCAACGCGGTTGGCAAAGATAAAGAGAACAAAACCATTGAGATCCTGCTGACATCTGCCAGTCCGATGGACCTTTTCTTAGGAAAGCTGCTGGGCTATGGCGCAGCCAGCCTGTTGCAGATGATGGCATGGGGCAGCGCTGTGGTGCTTTTCATGAACCTTGGCGGTCAGAGCTTTCCCTTCCTGCAAGG
>CAZYIJ010000093.1:7180-8293 GCA_964647425.1 uncultured Anaerolineaceae bacterium | reverse complement strand
CAAGGCAATCTGCTCTTCAAAGCTCAAATTCCCCTGCCCGATTATTCCGCTCCAAAACCCGGCTGGGCAGAGCTTGAGCCCGTGCTCTTTTGGGAAAGTCTCTGCCAGGCTTGCCATATGCTGTGGGCAACCCCTGGGGTGGATAAAACTCAGATCGCCGGGGTGGCGCTCACCACCCAGCGCAATGTCATCATTAACCTCGATAAAGAGGGGCAGCCGCTTCGTCCCAGTATCCATTGGTCCGACCAGCGTCGGACCGCCGGGCTACCCAACGTGGGTGGCGTTTGGGGTGCGCTTTTTGCCGTCTCTGGGATGACCAACACCATCCGGTATCTGCAAGCCGAAGCCAAAACCAACTGGATCCGCACTAATCAACCCGAAATCTGGGCAAAAACCGCCAAGATTGTGCTGCTTTCCGGCTACCTCACCCACCGCATGACCGGCAAATATGTTGACTCAACCGGCTGCCAGGTTGCCCATCTGCCTTTTGACTACAAAAAACACGAATGGGCTGGTAGTTTTGATTGGAAATGGAAGGCAGTGCCAGTTGAACCTGAAACCTTGGTCGATCTTGTTCCGCCAGCCGCTTTGTTAGGCGAAATCACCAGCCAGGCTTCTGAGGAAACCGGCATTCCTGCCGGGCTTCTTCTCTTCGCCGCCGCCGCCGACAAAGCCTGCGAGGTACTCGGCTCAGGCACGCTCGCCTCCAACATCTGCTGCCTGTCATACGGCTCTGCCGCCACCATCAACACCATCCACCAACGCTACATCGAAGTTGTTCCCCTCATCCCGCCCTATCCGGCTGCCGTTCCAGGCTCATATTCGCTCGAAATTCAGCTTTTCAGAGGCTATTGGATGGTCTCCTGGTTTTTGAGGGAATTTGGTCTCAACGAAAAGCGCCTTGCAAAAGATCGCGGCGTGCCTCCCGAATTTTTGTTTGACGATCTTGTAAACTCAGTACCAGCCGGTTCTTCAGGTCTAACCCTCCAGCCTTACTGGGCTCCCGGTCTCAAATCGCCCGGACCCGAAGCCAAAGGTTCTATCATCGGCTTTGGCGGTGTTCACACCCGCGCCCACTTCTACCGCGCCATCCTGGAAGGGCTGGCGTACGCC
>CAZYIJ010000093.1:0-7080 GCA_964647425.1 uncultured Anaerolineaceae bacterium | reverse complement strand
ACCACCAGTTGTACGATGAACTGTACAATCGGGTCTACCTGAAGATGTATGACCGTCTGTCGCCGTTATACAAAGAGATCCAGGATATCACCGGCTATCCCGCCAGTGACTAGTGGTTTTGTCCTTTATCTTCTCCTGTGAAAAAGGGGTACTGAGAAGGGGTAGATGAGGTTAGAGTTAAGAAGTTGAAATTACGTAAGGGCGGGTCTGAAACCCGCCCATATTTTTTATTTATTCTTCGTCCTTCATTCGAACGACCACGATCGACTTGCCAGGAAGCTTCTTGATGTCAAAATAAGTTTTCTTGTTTCTCACCAGGGTAGCCAGCTGCCTCGAGCCGTAACTGCGCGGGTCAAAGCCCGGGTCAATGCGCCGCAGCGCCGTCCCTACCTCCGAAAGCCTCGCCCAGCCGTCGTCATCGGTGCCAGCCATCTCGATTGCGTCCTGGATGTTATCGATCAGGGTCTGGTCTTCCTTGCTCATTTTCTGCTTGGCAGCCGTCTGTCGCTTCTCACGTTCGCGCTGTTCCAGGTTCTCGGTATAGATGAAGACATCACAAGCCGAGACAAAGGCGCGCGGGGTCAGGTTCTTGCCGATACCCACCACCAGCTTGCCGCTTTCACGCAGGCGGGTTGCCAGGCGCGTGTAATCGCTGTCGCTGGAGACCAGGCAAAAACCATCCACTTGGTTGGAGTGCAAAATATCCATCGCGTCGATGATCATCGCCGAGTCGGTAGCGTTTTTGCCAACCGAGTAGCTGAATTGCTGAAAAGGTTGGAAAGCGTAAGAATTCAAGGTGTCCTTCCACGATTTCATATTGGTGGAAGTCCAATCACCATAAATACGTCGAATCGTAGCATTGCCGTAGCGGCTCGATTCGACTACGATTTGTTCAATTAAAGAGGCCTGGGCGTTATCACCGTCGATCAAAATCGCGATGCGGTTCTCCCTCGACCCGTTGGGGGTTTCTGAATTTGTTGTCATGCTGCTATTATAACTGCTTTCAACGCAGCTTATCCCCTTAACAGGAGCAGGAATAGTCGAGATCTACCAGGTTGTGTTTTTTGTAATAATCCTGATGATATTTTTCTGCCAGGTAAAAAGTGGTGCTTGGGCGGATCGTTGTAATTACCTCACACTCAAACTGATCAGAATTTTTGACCTCAGATAAAACCGCCTGGGCAATTTTTTCTTGGTTTTCGTCCATCACAAAAATGATGGAGCCATATTGAGAAGATTGTGAGCTGCAGTTGTCAACGCAGAGGGTTGGGTCGTGAAAGTTAAAGAATGCCTTCACTAAACCTTTGTAAGAAAGAACGGACTCATCAAACTCGATTTTAACGGCTTCCACATGCCCGGTTATGTCCTGGCAGACTTCGCGATAGGTCGGATCTTCAAAATCACCGCCGATATATCCTACCTCGGTATCAAGGACGCCTTTAAGGTCCTGGAATCGGGCTTCCAACCCCCAGAAACATCCCCCCGCTAAAATTGCTGTTTGACTCATCACTGCGCATACTCCTGCATTTTTTCTTGGGCAAAAGGCCTTTCTATTGAAGCTCCCCTTTGCTTACAAGTTCCATTACCACTTGCGAATATTATAAGAGTCCACCAGACATGATTTTTTCTTTGTTTAAGGTTTGATGAGGAAAGTCAGGTTCAGAACAAAACGAACTGAACCAAGTGAGCTTAACTTACATCAGTCTGTGATGACCACATTAGTGCACGTACCGGGAGGGGTTAGAGCTTCTTTTCGTAGGGAACGCGGCTAGTCCCGTTCCGTCATCGCGAGCTCTTTTGCGAAGCGATCTCCATCATACAATCCGAAGGCAGATTACCATTATAGAAAAGGGTGAAAATTCCATTCCTAGGGAATTGGCTTGCCTATTCCTACTAAAACGCTCAAGGCATCCCACAGGGCGAGGCAGGCCATCGCCCCTACTTCAATGGATCGCCAATGACGCTTGTGAGCAGCTTTCCCAATGAGTTCTGCTGGGGTTTTTACACTTTTTACACTATTTACACTGTTTTTTAATAGCGCCAAAACTCGAATTGACTGTAAAAACTATCTGTTTGTTAATGTGCGGCGTTTCAGGACAGGTCTTGCCCTTAATAATAGCACATTTGTTCTATTATTGAAAGCGAGTCAACAATTTTCACAAACCGATGCGCCAATCAGCAGCCGCAATAATTATCCATGTTGGTGAGTTCGAAATAAAGTCCCACAGCATGAAAACGGAGACGATGAAAAATGGCAAACGAGAAAAAACAGTTTATATATGTTCTGAAGTTGATACCCACACTTTATCAACCGGAGAACTGGACGGAAAAAGAAGAAGATATCGTCTCCAGGCACTTCGCAAAATTACAGGATCTGCTTGGGGAAGGCAAACTGATCCTGGCCGGAAAGACCTCGGGGAGAGAGGATGAAAATACTTTCGGCATCGTGATTTTGGAGATTGAATCTGAGGAAGAAGCCTTGTCAATCATGAAAAACGATCCTGCCGTGGCAGCTGGTATTATGACTGCAGAGCTCTTTCCTTATCAAGTTGCCTTGATCAGAAAATAGGCGACCCTCCGAGCCTCCGGCATGCAAGCAGCCCCCAGGGGAAGTCCAAGGTTAAGCCCTCTCTCGAGAAAGGGTCCGTGCAGCGGCGGAGAGTGTCTATTTGTTTTATCATGGTCTTTCATGGTCTCCAGATTGTGAAAGGCTTCTGACCATTCGGTCTCCAGTTATTCAACGAAGGGCAGATCGCCACGCTACGCTCGCGATGACATAAATAAAACAGATTGGATACGGCGAACTACCCCCTACGAAAGGTACCTCATCCACCACTTTGTGGTCCCCACCTGCCCTGACTTGTCACGGGTTCCCCAGAGGGGAAGGCAAAAGATCATAACCTTCATTCACCTATCCGCCAAAGGAGAAAGCGATTGATTACTGTCAAAGTCCGCAACAAGCCTAATAACACCGCTTGGGCGGATTGGGCCCTACTGAGAAAAAAAAGCGGGAGACTACCTAAGTACTCTCCCGCTTGCATTCCAGGTGTTCTTTACTTATTCTTGTTTTTTTGCTTTCAACTGGCTGAAAACAAGGGTTGCCGCAAGCACAACCAAGCTGATGATGAGTGTGACAATGATCGCCGGATATTGAGAGTTGAAACCATCGGGCAATGGCTTATCCATCAGGTGCTTGATCAGGATCCCGATATATGCCCAGACGATTACCAAGCCATACGGAACGTCACGATGCTTCAGCGTAGTTATGACGCCGATCACTAAGCCAACCAAAAGAATTATGATAGTCCAAACAACTTCTGAGATACCCAGTAAATTCACGGGAGAACCCAGCTTATCTACCAACAGGGTTGTGACGTTGGCGATGGTTGCCACTGTGATCCAGCCAAAATAGACGCTGAAGGGAAGACGGATAAAGATTTTCTCCCTGGCGGTCAGCTGCTCTTTGTTGATGCGGATGTAGATCAGGGCAAGGCTAACCAGGATGATCAGCATGAAAATCAGGGACAACAAGATGTTCTTGTAGTGCCAGGCGAAGATCCAGGCGACGTTTGCCAAGGATGAGATAGCGAATAAGGTGCCCACCTCTTTCAACAGAGCAGTCTTGACCTCTTCGCCTTCCTTACGGAAGAGACCAAGATGATAGAGGGTGTGTAAGCCCAGTAAAATATAGATGACTCCCCAGATGGTGAAGGTAATGCCAGTTGGCGCGAATAGATTGGGATAAGAATCTGAGATATCCCCTGTGATCATGCCGTTGATGGGCAGAGCGTTGGCGAGACCGTTGACAGTAATCATGGCAAGATAGGTTATAAGAACTAAAATGCTAGTGGTGCTTAATTTTTTCATAATATTCTCCTCTTGTAATTTATAACTTCGTCAGTTTATCAGGTTTTGTTTTAAATGTTCCCTTTTTGTACAGCACAATTATAAAGGCACAGAGCTGGATTCAAGAAGAAAAAGCTCTCAAATGTAGGCGATGGCTTCCTCGTTGCCCCAATTTGGATTACTACTGCAAAAGGCGGAAGACCATGGCAGTACTCACCTACCAAAAATAATATTTTCGTGTTCTTTCATAGTCTGGAGACCATGAAAGGTTTCTGACCGGTAGGTCTCCAGTTCGGCAATGAAGGGCAGATCGCCACGCGACGCTCGCGATGACAGGAATAAACCAGATGGTTCCTGTAGGGCGGAATGCCCTTGTTTTGGGCACTCCGCCGTTTCAGATCAATGCCATAATCGGCGGAGTCCGCAACCGAGGCGGATTACGCCCTACGAAAAGATAAAAGAGCCGGCTTCGACCCCGGAAGCCGACCTACGAAAAAACTTGTATCAGCCACTAGCTACTTATAATCGCCAAGAATCGGATGGTTATGAGGTCATTCCTACTTGAAATAATAGAACATATGTACTATACTATTCTGGCTTTATTCCATCTGCAACTTGGCACATTAACAACAAAAAATAGTATTTGCAGTCAAAACGCATCTTTGCACTATCAAAAAACAGTGCAAACAGTGCAAACAGTGCAAATGATGCAAATCGTTTAATGCTCTGACTTGAAATAGCGAAGACGGATTAGACTGAGCAGTAGGTCTCCAGTTATGCAATTAAGGGCAGATCGCCACGCTACGCTCGCGATGACAGTAACAAAACTGAGCGCATCTGTAGGGCGGAATGCCCTTCTTTTGGGCACTCCGCCGTTCGAAAAACAGATCGTACCAGGCGGAGTCCGCAACCGAGGCGGATTCCGCCCTACGAAAAGACTCGAGATGTAAAATTGATTTGCCTAAAGATTTCGAAAGCGACAAACCAGATCAAATCAGGTAACCTCACCATTCATTTGAACTTGGACAGAGGGAGACATTCTCCCCAAAATTGATTTTACAACGATTATGGATAGACTTAACTGGTAAGATTAAGTGAGGTCATCGAGAGGTTTGCATGAAAAAGGTCTTGAAAGTATTTCTAATCATTATTGCTGTTTTTATCGTGCTCTTTGCGGCAGGTTTTATCACCTGGAACATCGCCGACCGCACGAACGGACGGCTGATTTCTTCAGGTGAGCAGCGCGAATACCTGCTGTATGTGCCCGAGTCTTACGACCCTGCCAGTGCTTCCAACGTGCCGCTGGTGATCAACATCCACGGCTTTGGACAGTGGGCGGCTAACCAGGCAGAAGTTAGCCAATGGAACCAGATCGCGGATGAGGAAGGTTTCATCGTGGTCTATCCTTCCGGATTGGGCGTTCCCAAGCGCTGGCGCGTCACGCGCATGCCTGAGGACCCCGGCGCAGTTGATATTGAACTGCAGTATTTTAGTGACCTGATTGACAAACTAAGCACGGAGTACGCCATCGACCCTGAGCGGATTTACGTCAGCGGGCTTTCCAACGGCGGAGGTATGTCGCTCAGGCTGGCATGCAGCCTGTCTGAGCGTGTCGCTGCCATCGGCGGCGTGGCGGGTGCTTACCTGGTGGATCTCAGCGAGTGCGCCGGGGGCGTGCCGGGCATCTTTTTCCACGGACAAGCAGATAAGATTGTGCCTTATGAGGGCGGTCCTTCAGACCGTTTCCCCATCGATTTCCCAAATATCCCCACCTTTGTTGAGGACTACGCGCAATTGAATAGCTGCGACCTCAACGAAACCGTTTTCCTGGAGAAGGACCATGTTCGCGGCGTGCGTTATGAGGGCTGCGAGGCAGGGACGGAAGTGGTGTTCTACACCATCAGCGATGGCGGTCACACCTGGCCGGGCGGCAGCGACCTGCCCGAAGGCATCACCGGCAAAACTACCCACGAGATCAACGCCACCCGTTTGATGTGGGAATTCTTCGTGGAGCAGACGAACAAGAGGTAAGGCAGAGAACTAAGGGATGGATCCCACTAATAAATCTTTTCAACGCCGTCAAAGCCTTCGCCTGCCTGAATTTGATTATTCGGAACCGGGTGCATATTTTGTAACCATCGTGACCCAAAACCGCAAAATTTTGTTTGGTAATGTCATTGATGG
Source organism: uncultured Anaerolineaceae bacterium (assembly GCA_964647425.1). Classification (GTDB taxonomy): domain Bacteria; phylum Chloroflexota; class Anaerolineae; order Anaerolineales; family Anaerolineaceae; genus Mesolinea. The sequence goes on along the minus strand of CAZYIJ010000093.1, from coordinate 1,050 downwards.
CGAAATGATCCTGAACGAGATTGGAACAATGGTAAAAGAGGTTATTGAAGAGATTCCGCAAGAATACCACGGTATCAATGTCGAGGTGTTTGGAGTAATGCCGAACCATATTCACATTTTAATGCTCATTAGCGAGGTAGTGGCAGGCCCCTGTGCCTGCCACAAAAACGGTCAACCACAGGGGGTTGACCCTACCAAAAATCGATTATCATTGCCAGAAATCGTTCACCGATTCAAATCATTGACGACCCACCGATATATGGTAAACGTTAAAGAGAATGGTTGGTCACGATTTGAAAAACGCTTATGGCAGAGGAATTATCACGAACACATCATTCGAAATGAACGGGATTATCAGGCAATTTACGATTACATTCTCGCTAACCCGTTGAATTGGGAAAAAGACAAAGAGTTTTATACATCATAAGGCGAAAAAGCCGGATCGGTCAATCCACGGTAACACGCGGTTAGACAAGCAATCCGGCTTATGTTCAGGAAAACAATTACCTCAAAGTCAGCGGCAGGTAAATTGAAAAATCAAACACTTTCAATTCTGCCTCGTAGGCTCCCATGTCACAACGTGGTCCATCGATTCCATCTCCATCGATCGGGCGAGGTAAGCCGCGCTGATCGGTTGTAGGACAGTTTGTTGGATCGCCAGCGTCAATTGCAGGGCTGCCAGGTCCCAGTGCGTGCGTTTGCGTAAAACCGCCATTGTCTGCCAGCAGGCCCAAAAGCGGGTCTTGGTTGATATTACCCATGCCGGGATAAACATCGCCACCCTGGACATTACTGTAGGTAATTGTGCTTGTACTTAGAGGAGCATTGTTAATTTGGTCAGGGGTATTGCCCCAAAAAATTGAATTCGTAATTATGGGGGAACTATTTTCCCAACTCGACATCCCGCCGCCAACAATTGTAGCCGAGTTACCGGTGAAGGTCACATTTGTGAGCGTAGGGCTGCTGAAACCAAAGTTAAACATACCACCGCCTTCGCCTTCATAACTGGTAGCACTGTTACCACTAAAGGTGACATTCGTAAGGCTAGGG
>CAZYIJ010000092.1:0-8498 GCA_964647425.1 uncultured Anaerolineaceae bacterium | reverse complement strand
GAGATCTGGGCTTTCAGCCCTTGAGCAAACCACCCGCTATGCGGGTGGTTCTGATGAGACTGCGGCAATACAATAGCGGCTGGCTGAACTGGCATATTGGGAGGAGACCCGCCATGTTCTCCGAGCCGCATCGGTTTACTCATATATGAAATTTTGATAGAATTAGCAAAATACAACAACTTCCCATCGACGAAAGTGAAGATCACATGTCCATGACTAGCTTTGAACAATCTCATTCTCAAACTCCATCAGTCCAATCTTATGACGCGATTATTTTCGGAGCCGGTATTGCCGGTTTGACAGCGGCTGCCTACCTGGTGCTCGGAGGAGCTCGCGTACTTGTGTGTGAACAAGCACCAAAGGTTGGCGGATTGTTTAACTCTTTCGAACGCGATGGGTATTGGTTTGATGGGGGCATCAAAGCAATCGAGAACAGCGGTTTATTTCTTTCCACGTTAAAGCAACTTGGAATGGAAGATCGCATTAAAGTGGGCAAGAGCCCGATTGGAATGATCACCAACGGAAAAATGCAGCTTTTCAATGCCTGGCAAGACGTGGAAAACTACTTTGCTGATTTGCAAGACCTGTTTCCTGATGACCAAAAAGGTCTTCTCCAGGTCAAGGCTGACTCCAAAGCAATCTTTGACCTTCTGGACGGTCTGTTGACTTACCCTATCTCCATTATGGATACGCCCGCGGATAACAAGTCAGCCCGGTCTGACTGGTTTAAGCAGAAAAAAGGTGGTCTGGCGCGCTTTCCGAAGGCACTGGCGATGATGAAGATAGAAATGCGGACATATCTGGAAAAACATATTCATAATCCCAATTTGGTCAACCTGCTCTGCGATCTTTTTCCAGACGGCACGACGGCATTTTTTGGGCTGGGATATTTCCGTATGTTCCTGGATTATTACTATCCTGAAGGTGGAATGCAATCCATTCCCAATCTTCTGGCGGAAGGTATCATCGAAAGGGGCGGAGAAATCAGGCTGAACACACGCGTTGACCGCATTTTGGTTCAGAATGGTACTGCCTGCGGCGTGCACCTGGCGAATGGCGAGGAAGTGAAAGCCGGAAATGTGATTGCGTCAAGTGACCTCAGCCAGGCTTTGACCCGGTTGCTTCCTGAAGATTTACTACCGGTCAAATTGGAACAAAAACTAGTCAAAGCAGAGGTATCTCATTCGGTTTTTAATGTCTTTTTAGGGCTCGATGTTCCCCCTGAACAACTCAATCTTTTTGGTTCAGGGCACGTCTTTTACAATCCCGATCTCGAGGGGATTACTGAGCAGGATCGCGTCTCTCGCAAGGATTATTTTTATCACGTACCACAGGAGATCTCTGTGCCCTGCATGCATGACCCCAAGTTGGCACCGGCTGGCAAAACCGGACTCAATCTAAGCGCGATGACCTCCCATAAATTCATGGGGGGTTGGATGACGGAAAATCTCTCTTACGATCAATTGAAAGAAACATGCGCCGATGATTTGATTCGAAGTTTTGAAAAGTATTACCCTGATCTTTCAAAACATATCGAGTTTCGGGTAACTTCCACGCCACGCACTATCTTAAATCAAACCTCCAATCTCGACGGGGCAATTATGGGCTGGTCTTATCATCGGAAAGAAGCCCTCAATCGCGGCAGCCTGTTAGCCATGCGCTCCATTGTCAAAACCCCTGTGCCTCATTTGTTTACTGCGGGGCAATGGACCTTTGCACCAGGTGGTGCACCAACAGCGATACTGACTGGTCAGTTGGCTGCCGATCATATCCTTAAATCTCTTGATAAGGATTAGTACTATGAAAAGGTAAAGAAAGATTTATATGATGTAGAGGAAGGCTTCCATGCTGTCCCGAGATGGTTGCGTAATTCAACAGGCGTGAGACCATGGCAGGTCTCCTCTACAAAATGAGAAACATTTGTTGGGAACAGGCCTGCCTGTTTCTACCGTTCATAAGGGTTCTTAATCACATTTATTTCCCAGTTGTACGGAGGGGGTCATGATGCTGGGAGCGAAGCGAGCAGTATTCAGCTCCTTCCGCCAATGCGGCAATTAGCCAACACAACGATTGGAGTCGAGCCCCAGCCCTACAGAAGATGTCTGTTTGTTCCTCATGTCAATGGTCAAAGCGAGCTTCGACCATACGGATATTCTTTCGTCTTTGCGACTGCTTGGCTACAGAGTATGAGTGAAGCGACGAAGCAATGTCGTTCTTAAAGGCAGACTGCCACGACCCTTTGCCAGACCGACTTTTACGTTACCCTTCTCTGCCTGATGGCAAAGGATCTCGCAGTGACGGACAAAAGATAAGAAAGATTAATTAGATGTAAGGGACGGTTTCCATGCAGTCCCGAGAGCCGGATTGGGAAAGCACCAATCGCGGCCTACGAAAAGACCCACCCCCCGATTTCATCGGCCCCACCCCCGCAAGCGGGGCGCAAGCAGTCTAAAGAGGGGGTAAAGAAGGAAAAAAGCCGGATTGGGAAAGCACCAATTGCGGCCTACGAAAGGATACAGATGCCGGCTTCAGGGTCGGAAGCCGGCCTACGAAAAACAAAGAAGCCGGACAAAGTCTCGGTCTGCGAAAGACCAAATGCAGGGGGAGTGGGGTCCCGGCATGTTGAGTAAATTTAGCCCAAGCTCACTTCTTTATCAGCGGTAGATAGTTCATAAAGTGCTGCTGGGCGACTTTGAGACGCCCTACATCGTCACAGGAATCATATTCATAGTAGGCAATAGTTGCTAACCCAGCCGGGCTGACGCCGACAGCCACAAATGCGGCCTCATCGACAATATCCTGATAACCCGGATCTACGGTTTTACACTGCCAGTAGAGGAAAAGATCTCCTGGCGGCACCTCGCCGCAATTGCCGTTCGAATTGCCGTATGCCGAAGCAGGACGGGCAACCATAAGCTTGGTTGCGGATGTGGTGGAAGAGGCATCCATGTAGGCAATGATCGGGTAGCCCTGTTTGTCGACCGTTATGGAGATGCCCATATGCCCGAGGGGGTCGCCGATGTCATCCACATCAAAACAATTAAATGCCGAACTGGTGCAGTTCCCGCCGCTGGAAACTTTAACGGCATATTTGATTCTGCCATTGGTTAGGGTATTGTCAAAATAGGCAAAACGCAATTTATCAGAACCGTTTTTTGGGGCATGGATAGACACAAACTGCCCCACATCCCCTGCACCATCCACAGTGACACAATCCCACTCATCGTTGCTACAAGAACCACCGAAGCCCCAATAACTCGTCCAGACTAACTGCGAATTGAAGGAATCATAGAAGGCTATGTGAACTGTATCATCACCTGTGAGATCTAAAGAGACATGAGTGCCATGGTTCACGTGGTCATTCATGGAGTCAATGGTTTCGCAATCCCAATCCTCGGCATCCTCACCAAAACACCCTGAACCAGACGCGCTGCTGTTAAAAGTGGCAATTTTCACCCCGCCAAAATCACCCATTCCCGGCAGGTCATAGGTTTCATAGTGATAGGCAATGATGGGCTTATGAGCTGAATTAAACTTCATAGAGCTATAAGTGCCTCGTACGTTATCCGGGTTAGTAGAGTCATCCACTTCCTGTTTCGTCCACTCCGTCCAACCGCCAGCCGGATTGAGTGTTTGAGCATACATGAGGGATTTTTGAGTAGCATCGTAATATGAAATGCCCACTTTGGTATACGGCATTTGTGGAGCCCCAGGCACAATATAATCTACATCAATTGAACTGTAACGCCCCACATCATTCCCATAAGTTACGATAGTACAATCCCAGTCATCATTTCCATAACAATCACCTGTGCCAGGGGCTACTTGACGTGCCATAATCAATTCATCATATTCGGCATCGTAGTAGCTGATATAGGCTCTGCCTGAATTTGGATGATGGGCGATGGAGACATACTGTCCAGGAAAAGCATAGGGTGTTGCGTCTACCACTTCTGTTTTCCAGGGTTCATTGGCTGGCTGATCTCCTGATGTAATGTGGGCAGCATCGACGTTGATGCTGCCCGCCAGAAATACCAATACAATTACTAAAAAAATTAACGGTTTGATTTTCATTACTATCTCCCTACTAAAATTTAGATGCTGAAGACATGTCCGGAGGAATTCCGGGGTGAGAACCTGATTGCTTGGTGAGACAGATAAGCCAAACTTTTCCGATCAGGTTGTTATATTAACAATATTATAGTAATTAAAACAACAAATTTCAATAGGTGTATGGATTAATTCCGGTATTTGTGAGTTTTAAGAAAGGCAATAACCACAGGGCAAGATTTTTCTGCCTACGAAAAGACTCTTAAGAAAACCGAGTCCATTGTGGGGGTCCGGGAGCGAAGCGAACGGGGGGGTGGGTTTTTTGCCTGGCAACCTCGCAGGCTTGCATGCGGGGCAGGTCCCGGAAGCCGGCCTACGAAAAGTAAAGAAACTGACCGAAGAAAATACTGAAAACGCCGGCTTCAATTGCGGAAGCCGGCCTACGAAAGACTATGAAAGACAAAGAAGCCGGACAAAGTCGCGGCCTACGAAAAGACCCACCCCCCGATTTCATCGTCCCCCTTTTAAGAGAGGGTAAAGAAGAAAAGATAACAAAAAGCCGGGTTCGAAAGAACCCGGCGTAAGAAAGAACAGTTGAAAGAAATGTTTAGCCCTTGACCGAGCCCTGGGTCAGACCGCCTACGATTTGGTCTTGTAAAATCAAATAGATGATCATGATGGGCAGGGCGGCGATCAGCGCGCCAGCGGCAAAGATACCCCAGTTCTTGGTGTATTGCCCGGCAGTAAAGATCTGCAAGCCGACCATAACGGTCTGCATTTCGCGTTGGGTCAGGAGGGTTCTGGCGATAATAAATTCGCCGTAAGTGCCAATAAAACTCAGAATGGATATGACAACCAAAATTGGCCGCAAGAGCGGCAAAATCAATTTCCAGAAAACCTGCCAATCAGTTGCGCCATCCACGTGAGCCGATTCGTCGATATCACGGGGAATGGTATCCATGTAACCCTTCATCAGCCAAATGTTCATACCCATGGCACCGCCGGAATAAACCAAAATCAAGCCAGCGTGGGTGTTGAGACCAAACCAGGGGATCACATCGCCGACCTGTTTGATGATCGTAAACAACGCTACAATCGCCAACAAGTTGGGGAAGCTTTGGATGAGCAGGATCGCTTTTAACATACTCTGCCGCCCCTTAAAGCGGAAACGCGAGAAGGCAAAGGCTGCCAGTGTGGTTAGCGAAAGGGTCAGCAAGGTTGATATGGTCGAGACGATCAGCGAGTTCTTTAACCAGGTGAAGAAGGGGAAAATCGGATTCGACACCAATTCCTGGAAATTTACAAAACTCCAATTGTCAGGGATCAATTTTTGATTCGCCAGGTCGTTGACGGGGTTGATGGCAGCCGAAATTATCCACAATACCGGGAAGATGCTGAAAAGAATCAACACAGCCGCCAAACCCCAGCGCCAAACCAAACCAATAGTTTTACTGCGTTTGATGGATGATGGTCGTTTAGACATTTTCGCCAACCTCCTCCCACATATTTGTGAATTTGAATTGCAGCAGTGACATAACCGCAATCAAGATGAACAAAATTAACGAGATCGCTGAAGCGTAGCCGTATTGCACACCGCGTCCGCTTGCAAAGGCAAGATTGTAAACGTAGCTGATGATGATGTCGGTATAGCCAGCTTGTGTTGTGGCGGTTGGGATTGGCGGTCCGCCGTTGATGAAGGCATAAATCAGGTTAAAGTTGTTGAAGTTGAAGATGAAGGAAGAGATCATCAATGGTCCAACACTGACCAGCAAGAGGGGCAGTGTGATTGCCCAGAACTTCTGCCAACCACTGGCGCCGTCGATTTCAGCAGCTTCATAGATATCACCCGGGATCGATTGGAGCGCTCCACTGGTGACCAACATCCAGTAGGGGTAACCAAGCCAGGTGTTGACAACCAGGAGAGCAGTCCGAGCCAGCCAGGGCTGGGTGAACCAGCGCGGTGAGATGTTGAAGACGGCTTCGAGCATGCGGTTGATGACCCCCAGATCTGGGTTGAACATACCGCGCCAGATCAAAATAGTGATCAGGCTGGGGATGGTATAAGGGATCAGCAGCAGTGAGCGAAGGATCTTCTTGCCCTTGAACTTTGGGTCGCCATAAATGATGGATATCAGCAAACCAACTGAAAAGGTCAACAAGAGGCTGAAGGTGGCAAAGAGGAAGTTCCAGATAACAATAGTAACCAACGGTCCGCGCAAGCCGGGACTGTTGATGAACTGGACAAAGTTCTTTGCTCCAACAACGGCTGTGTAACCAGGAATCAGGCGTTCGCCATTTTGGGCGGTATAGGTACCTTCCTGGTCAAAATATTCCGTGCCTGTAATTTGGTTGGTGAAGGTGTTGTTTTCGGGGTCATAAGAGAAGAGCGGTTGAAGCTCTGCCGCTTCTGATGGAGACCGCACCTGGATGGTGTTTTCCGGATCGCCAAACCTGATATTGGTCAGGTTTTTATCGGTTGAAGCAAGAATGCGATTAAGGCGGGTGTAGCCTTCGATAGTGACCGGCGCTCCCTCCTCGTCAAGCTCTCCAATGCCGTTTTCTCCAGTGACAAGCGGAATTTCGGCATCGCCTTCCACATCAACCTGGGTGACCAGCGTGGTATTTCCTTCGGCGTCTTTAAGCCAGAGCAAATACTCGTTATCCGCGGAACGATAAGCGATCCATTGATAGGCTTTTCCGGTTTCAGGTAAGTAAGTTTGAGCCTGGATTTGATCGATAGCCTGAGCCTGGGTGATCAGGTGACCGTCGCCATAGTTGGTGAAAGCGTTGTAGATGGTGTAAACAATGGGAAAAATTGAAAACAACAGCCAGGCTGAAAGCCCAACAGCCATCCACTTGAACATATACGCCTTCGGGACCAGGAAGGCAACGCTGATCATGATAATGATAAGAACGAAACAAACCCCCAGAGGAAGATAGCCAAGGCTAAAGAGCTTGAAGGCAAAAAATCCCAGGGCAATGTCGACAATAAGAACAATCAGAAAGGTCAGTAAATTCCCGGCACCCTTGATGGTCTTTTTGGCATACTCGCCGGTAGTAGGCGTGGTATTAGCATCCATCACATAATTCTCCTTTCTCTGTTGTAAAAAAGGAGGCTTGCATGTGCAAGCCTCCGTGACAGACTAAATCTTAGGGCAGTTGAATGTCCAGAAGATGGGTTTCAGGGTCGTAGACGAAGGTAACTTCGCCATCGGCTGCGACGGAGAAGAGGATATTGTCACCACCAGCGACGCCATCGACACCGTAGTTGGTGTCCCAGCCGCCGTCATGGGCAACTTTGACTTCGTAATCACCAGCGGGGATTGTGAAGGTGGCAGTGTAGAGACCGTCTTCGCCAAGGGTCATGACAGTATCGGCACACTTGGGATCCCATTCGCAGGCGAAACCAGCAGCTGACTGCCAGGAACCGGGCAGGTTGATCATGCCGGTGGTATCCAAACCGATAGCGGCAACGATAGCTTCCTGTGCAAAGGTGTAAGCTTCTTCGGGGGTCTTGGAACCGTCGAAGATGAAGGTGAGGGCATTGCCCCAGTCACCCCAGACCTTACCCATTTCGGGGATGGCGGGCATTGGAACGGCATTCTCACCGGCTTCAGCGATACCTTGCAGATAAGGATCCTCAATCATAGCAGCTGCAGGCAGGTAAGCGGAACCACGGGGGTCAGCTTCGTAGAGAGCCATCATAGCTTCTTCGGTAGCAACAAATTCGGTCAGGAAGGACTGCGCGAGCAGAACATTCTCGGACATTGAATTGACTGCAAAGCCCTGGACACCAAGGAAAGGATAACCACCATCGGGGAATTTGGCGATGCCAAAGTTCAAACCGGATTCTTTCAGGTTATTGATTTCCCAGGGACCATTCATGAAGAAGGCGACATCGCCGTTCAGGAACATGGATTTGGCGGTGGTGTTGTCGAGGTTATCGGAGAGGATACCATCGTTCTTCCACTGCAGAGCCATTTCGCCAAAAGCGATCATGCCTTCAGAGCCAACCCCAACATCTTCGGGATTGTAATCGCCGTTTTCGTCAACGCCGAAAACGTAACCACCCTGAGAGGTCATCCAGGGATATGCATCGTAGGAGGTTCCAGCCAAAACGATACCGTATTGGATTTCACCAGCGTCGATGAGTTCTCTGCTCAGGTCATAGACGCCCTGCCAGGTGGCGGGAACTTCTTCGACCAGGTCGGCATTGTAGAAAAAGCCGAGGTTTTCACGGGCATAGGGCATGCCGAAGAGTTTGCCTTCGTAGGAGAAAGCTTTCAGGGATTCGGGATCGAATTCGTCAGCTTTGGCACCAAGATCGAGTTCGGCAATCAGGCCGGATTCGGTCAGGGCAGGCAGTTGGTCGTGGGCAAGAACAATGATGTCCGGACCTTCGCCAGCGGGGGCAGCCACGAGGAATTGATCGCGAATACCAGAGATAT
>CAZYIJ010000091.1:7224-8535 GCA_964647425.1 uncultured Anaerolineaceae bacterium | reverse complement strand
TGGTCATGTCGCGCCTGCACCTGGCTGAAGCATCTTATGCCTCCAACCTCTACCCACTCGATATGTACCTGATCGCCATTCTGCTGGAGGTTTACAAGCAACTCAAAGCCACGCAGCGCGAACTGTACAACCAAGATCAACACACAGACCAGGCACATTTGGAAGAAGAAAACGTTTTTCTCAAACTGATCACCAATTACCTGGAGGATCCTTCCAAGGAACAGCAGGAAAAAAATTCACCTACACAAACGGAGGAAGAGCTGCCAATTTCCGAACCGGAAAGTTGCTGTTCCTATACGGATTTTGAGGAAGCACCATGAGCCAGACACGTGCATTCCGTGGTTGGCTGCTGGACCTCTACCTGAACCAGGAAGAGGGGTTGAGCCTGTGGTTCATCTCTGCTGATGACGACAGCCGGGTTTGTTTCAGGCAGCATTTTCCAGTCAGTTTCTACGTGTCCGGTCCTAATGAAACCCTTCGTGCGCTCTGGAAAATGATTTCAGGTCGCCCAGGGATCCTTTCCCTCAGCCGACAGCGCAAGCAGGACGTCTTTGAAGACCAACTGGTGGACGTGATGGAGATTAAGATGGAATCACCTGCCAGCCAGGTCCAACTATTCCGCGAAATCGAAAAAATTTACCCGGATCTGACCTATTATGACGCTGACCTCAGTATCAGCACCCGCTACATTTCCCGTTACGGGGCTTTCCCACTGGCGCTGTGCCAGTTGGAGGTGGACGAGAACAATGTGATCCAGTCCATCCAGACGCTTAATGACCGTTGGGAGATTTTTCCTGAGCTGCCTCCTTTGCGCGTGCTGCGTGTCAGCCCGGATGCCGATCCTGCTCGTGGGAGCATTACTTCCCTTCTGATTCACAGCGACCGTTTTGAGCAGCGTTTAGGTTTTGATTCACAGGGCAAGTATCTGCAAACGCTTGACCAAATCCTGGCTGAGTACAACCCGGATATCCTGGTAACTGACTGGGGCGACAGCTGGCTGATTCCTTTTCTGCTCAAACAGTCCGAGAAAAAGGGAATCCCACTCCAGCTCAACCGTGACAGCAACCGACCAGTGCGCTGGCAAAAAGAAACCACCTATTTCTCCTACGGGCACATCATCTACCGTCCTGAGGAAGCTCACCTATTTGGTCGCTGCCACATCGACCGAAAATCATCCATGATGTGGTCAGATTACAGCCTGGCGGGCACACTGGAAATGGCACGTGTAACCACCTTGCCAATTGAAAAGGCGGCCCGTGTTTCTCCGGGTCAGGGTATTTCGGCTATGCAGGTCATCACTGCGCTGGAAAA
>CAZYIJ010000091.1:0-7214 GCA_964647425.1 uncultured Anaerolineaceae bacterium | reverse complement strand
TATCCCGCTATCATCATCGTTGGTAATATTTCGCCAGAAGTGCCCCTGCCAGATGGGTTGACTCCGGCAAGCGATGATTTGGGTGTAGTGCCGTTGACACTCAAGCCCCTCTATGAAAAACGGGTTGCAATCAAACAGAAAGTCAGGACTTACCCGGAAAATCACCCCCTGGTAGCCAACCTGAAAGAGCGTGCCCAGGCGCTTAAATGGCTGTTGGTGGTTTGCTTTGGTTTTTTAGGCTACAAAAACGCTCGTTATGGGCGCATCGAAGCACACGAAGCCGTTACCAGGGGTGGACGTGAAGTACTTTTGCGCGCTAAAGATGTAGCGGAAGAAGAGGGCTTTGAGGTCCTGCACATGTATGTGGACGCGCTCTGGGTAAAGAAAAAGGGCTCTAACAAACCTGAGCATTTTACCGAGTTGATCAAAAAGATCAACCACCGCACCGGTCTGACCATCAACCTGGACGGTGTTTACCGCTGGGTGGCGTTTTTGCCTTCCAAGGTTGACCCTCGTATTCCGGTTGCCAACCGTTATTTTGGTGTTTTTCAAAGTGGTGAGATCAAGGTGCGCGGACTGGAAGCCCGCCGACGCGATACGCCGATTTGGATCAGGTCAGTGCAAAAAGAGATGATCAACCTTTTGGGAAAGGCACGCACAAAGTCTGAACTTGAAAAGTGCATCCAGGAGGCTTTTAACTACTACCAGCAGGCCTTAATGTCTTTAAAATCAGGGCTTGTGTCGCCAGAAGAATTGGTTGTCAATGGCAAGGTCAGTTATGCCCTGGAAGCATACAAAGCTTCAACCGCTTCAGTTCGGGCTGCCAAACAACTGCAAAGCACCGGCATGGCGGTCAGACCCGGTATGCGGATACGCTTTGTCTACACAAGTGGAGAGCCAGATGTTGTTGCCTGGGATTTGGGGATAAAGGTTGAGCCTGCTTCCATCAATTCGGAAAAATATGTTGAATTGCTTATTCGGGCTGCAAGCTCGGTTTTGTCTCCTTTTGGCGTTTCAATTGACATGCTGCGTGAATGGTCATTGTCGGATGGTTTGCAGCTTCGACTCCCCACTGTTTATGAGAGAAAACATATCAATACACCCATTTAATTCCAAACAAGCTGTATCAGTACTTACTGTTTTATATTTGACCTTGTGCACAGGGATAATGGCTTTCAATTAGTTGATGAATAAAAACGATAATATTTTGAATATTTGTGGCTACGCGCAATTATAACTATTTTCGAGTACTAAGTCACAATGCTTGGGTTTTGTTGAGTGAGAAATTTGATTGCAAGACAAAAGCAAAGGTAGTACATTGACAGGCAAATATCTATGCATTAATTCGATTGACATGCAAAACTAACCTATAAAAATCACATCTGTGAAGATGTATCTATTATTTAACCATTTCTTGTGTGAAATTATTCAAATTTGTCCAATTTAGTCCCGATTTCCTTATAAATTCCTATACAAATAAACAAGGTAATAAGATAAAATAAATGTATGCGAAAAAAGACACCTATTTACAGAGAAATTCGAGAAGATCTGATACGAGAAATCGTTGAAGGGAACTACGCCAACAAACAATTACCCACAGAAGCCGCATTATGCGAGAAATACAATGTCAGCCGGATGACTGTCAACAAAGCACTTACCATGCTTGTTCACGAAGGACTGATTCGACGCACCCCTGGCAAAGGAACTTTTGTAAACTCTGTCGAAATTCAAAAAAGAATTGCAGAGCCCCAGGGATTTAGCCAGGATATCAGTAGTATTGGCGCAAACCCTGGGTCGAAAGTCCTTGAGTATAAAATGCTGCAGGCTAGTGAGAACGAGGAAATTGCAAATATATTTCACCTTGAAGGTGATGCTTTAATTTACTACTTTGTTCGTCTAAGAAGTGCAAATAACATCCCGATAGCGATCACACGGACCTACCTATCTGGGGAGGTTGTCAAAGAATTGCCACAGCAAACCCTGGAACAATCGCTTTATGACTATCTGAAAAATGAGCTTGGGATTATTCCCCAGTGTGATGACTATCAACTGAGAGCAAGAAACGCAACCAAACTGGAAAAACAATGGCTGGAAACAGAAGGTGTACCTATTCTCGAGGTTAAGCACATTTCCTACACACAATCCGGCATCCCGTTTGAATATAATGAGTCTTCGTATCTAGGGAGTAAGTTCTTTTACGTCTCCAGCTCAGCCTATCATCCACGTTTTAAGGAAGATGAAGGCGGAAGTTAAGTTTGACTCCAAATCACTGCTAGCATATAATAATTTGTTTGAGGGGAAGTGCTGGAATTGGCAGACAGGCATGACTTAGGATCATGTGCGGTGACGCGTGAGGGTTCGAGCCCCTCTTTCCCCACTTCGAAATTAACCAAAGAGGTATACATTGAAAACTGAGAAAACATTTACTGAAGACCACCAGGTCCGGGTCAGGGCCGAATTTGAGCAAGAAACCTTGGAAGGATTCAAGCGCAAAGCTGCGCGTAAGATTGCTAAGAGCACACGTATCCCGGGTTTTCGCCCTGGAAAAGCACCGTATCCGATGGTTGTTGCGCATGTAGGCGAAGCATCAATTCTTGAAGAAGCTATCGATCTGATGCTCAACGAGGTTTATCCCCAGGTTTTGGATCAAGAAAATATTGAGCCTTATGGACCCGGAAGCCTTGAGAATATTCCCAGCCAGGAGCCTCCTGTCTTTGAATTCGTCATTCCTCTTAGTCCTGAAACTGACCTTGGGGATGTGGACAGTCTGAAAAAGCCTTACGAACCACCGGTTATCAACGATGACGACGTGGAAGAATTTATCACTCAACTTCGCCAAAACCAGGCTGACATTGTACCGGTTGAAGGGGCTGCAAAAGTCGGTCAGTTGGTATACATGACCGTTGAGGCAACTGATGAAAATCCGAAAGACTCAGAAGAGGCTGTCTTGGTAAAGTCTTCTCCTCAGCAAACACTGATTCCAACTGTTAAAGAACAAAAGGAATCAGAGTGGCCATATAAAGGCTTCGCACGCGAACTTATTGGCAAAAAGGCTGAAGATCAATTCACACTTACCCACACTTTTTCTGATAAAAGCAAAGACAGCAGTTTTGCAGGTAAAACTGTACGCTTTGACGTAAATGTACAGTCTGTCAAAAAATTAGAGCTACCTGAAATCAACGAGGAGTTTTTAACCAGTGTCGGCGGATTTGAAAGTGAAGATAGCTTCAGGCAAGCCGTCCACGATAAACTTGAAAACGACCGAACTTCTGAGTATGAAGATACCTACTACCTCGAACTTGTCGATAGCCTGAGATCCGGCGCAACTATTAAATATCCGCCTCAAATGATCAAAGACGAAGAGGACGATGTTTTACACCGCATCGAACATGATCTTGAGCACAAAGGTCTGGACCTGGATGTTTATCTGAAACTTCGCAAGATGGATAAAGACCAGTTCATCGAAGAAGAAGTTAAACAAACAGCCATTGATCGGCTGGAACGTTCCTTAATAATGGATGCGATTACAAAGAAATTTGGTGTCAAAGTCACCCAGGAACAAATGCAAACAGAAGTTACCGGCGTTATCAATTCACTGCTCATGAGTGGTGAATATGAGCAAGCCGAAAAACAACTTGGTAAAAAGCGTTTCACTGAAGCCATCTCCAACGAAGCGGCCAATAACGCACTTGAAAAGGCTATACGCCAACAATTGAGAATGATTGCGGCACCAGAATCCATGCCAGTTGTTGAAGAAGTCAATGAAGAAGAAGCCGTTGCAGAAGTGATGGATGCTCTTCAAAGTGAAATCGAAGCTGAAAGTGTTGAATTAGAGACCGCGTCAGACCCGGTTCAGGATGAAGTATCAAAAACTGCTTCGGAAGAAGAAACGCAAGACTAACAGTTTTCTAATACTGAGCCAGTAAACTGAAAAGAAAAAGGAAACAATTATGCAAAATAATGACTTTCAATCTGTGATCCCAATGGTGGTCGAGCGGACTGCAAACGGTGATCGTGCTTATGATATTTACTCTTTACTGCTCAAGGAACGAATCGTATTTGTTGGCTCTGCAATCAATGATCAGGTCGCCAATGTGATTGTTGCTCAGCTACTTTATCTGAGCCAAATCGACCCTGACAAATCGATTCAAATGTATATCAACTCTCCTGGTGGTTCCATCTACGCTGGCTTAGCCATTTTGGATACCATGCAGATGATCTCCAACCCAATCAGCACAGTAGCTGTAGGTGTCACCGCCAGTTTTGGCACGGTTCTACTTGCCGGAGGTACCAAGGGTCAGCGCTATGCCCTGCCCCACGCTACTATTCACCTGCACCAACCTCTGGGCGGCACTGAAGGCCAAGCCTCGGATATTGAGATCATGGCAAAAGAAATCCTGCGCCTTAAATCTAACCTGAATAAGTTCTTTTCAGACGTAACCGGTCAACCGCTTGAAGTAATCCAAAAAGACACTGACCGTGATTTCTATATGACTGCTGAACAAGCAGTTGAATACGGACTGATCGATAAAGTATTAACACCCCCTGAAAAGTAAAATGATCACTGATCATTTACCAATGCTCAAAGGCCTCATCCTCGATATGGATGGGGTTCTTTGGCATGACAAAGAACCAATCGGAAACCTGGCCGAGATTTTTGCGCAAATTCAAAAACTCGGTCTTGATTTTGTCCTCGCAACCAATAATTCAAGCAAAACTGTCAAAGAGTTCCAGAAAAAAATCGAAAACTTCGGCATCGTGGTTAATCCAGAACAAGTAATCACCAGTGCCATCGCGACTTTTCAATACTTGGAAGAACATCATGCGGGAAAGGCCCTGATCTACATCATCGGATCAGAATCCTTGATCGACGACGCTCGAAAAAGAGGGTTTCAGGTACTACAGGTTGGCGAACAAAGGCAAGCAGATTTCGTAATCGTCGGTATAGATCAAACACTCACCTATGAAAAAATCAACTACGCCGCGAAGCAAATTCGGGCAGGAGCAAAATTTGTCGCGACAAATACAGACGCTACCTATCCGACTCCAAACGGGTTAGTTCCGGGAGCTGGCACAATGGTAGCAGCTGTTCAAACAGCTTCCGGTCAAGACCCATTGATTATTGGCAAGCCTGCCCCAAATCTATACAATCAGGCATTGCAGATTATGGGGCTCAAACCTGACCAGGTTTTGTGTGTTGGTGATCGTCTTGCCACCGATATTCTTGGAGCTCACAACGGCGGTTTCAAATCAGCATTCTTACTGTCAGGTGTCGATTCAACTGAAGATCTGGTTAATTGGGATCCAAAGCCCGACATTATTGAAAAAAATCTCACGGATTTAATCTATGGATAAACAGTTATTGCTGGACCTTAATCAAGAGGAGCTTGCTGAAGAGCTAAAAAAGCTGAAACAGCCTGGTTTCCGCACGAAACAGATCCTCGAAGGTCTTTACAAACATCTTTATCGTGATTTTTCCGAGTTTGGCAACATTCCCAATTCTCTAAAAGAAGCCCTCAATTCCACGTTTCTGATCGACCCAATTGTCGTGAAAGATTCGGTTGTCTCCAGGGACAAGCAAACCGAAAAATACCTGTTTGAAGTCCAACAAGGCAATCGCATCGAAACCGTCCTGATGAAGTATTCAGACCGCAATACAGTGTGCGTATCCACCCAGGTCGGCTGCCCTTTGGGTTGCGTTTTTTGTTCCACTGGTCAAGGAGGGTTTACCCGTAATCTCAGTGCTGGCGAGATATTGGGACAGATTATGTTTGTTATGCGATTGCTGAAAATGTCCGATGGAAAACTAACTAATGTCGTTTTCATGGGGATGGGAGAACCATTCCTTAATTATTCAGCAGTAATGAAATCCATAGACAACCTGACCAATCCTGATTTGCTAAACTTCGGTGCCAGGCGCATCACTATCAGCACAGTTGGGATCATTCCAAAACTCAAGGAGTTCACGGCACTGGATTCCCAGGTTAACCTGGCTGTAAGCCTGCATGCTCCTGAAAACGAATTGCGTTCAATGCTTGTACCGGCAAACCGACTCCATCCTCTCAACTCACTGATTGATGCCTGCAGAGAATATACAGACAAAACCCGCCGCAGGATAACCTTTGAATATGCCTTGATCCAGGATGTAAATGATTCTGATACCCACGCGAAGCAACTGATCAGTTTGATCAAAGGCATGCTTTGCCATGTAAATTTGATTGCGCTTAACCCCAGCAATGAGTATCCTCTGCCAGGTTCCAGCCGCGAGAGAGTGGACGCCTTTGCGAAAATATTGACAGATTATGGAATTCCATGCTCGATACGTCTTCGACGCGGCATCGAAATAAACGCTGGTTGCGGCCAGCTTGCGCAATCGCAACAATCAAAATGATATAATCCGATTCCTATGGACAACTTGTTTAAAAAATGGCGTGATAGCCTTCAAAAAACCCGGGAAACCAGCTTTGGCAAAATTGCTACTCTGTTTGGTGCTACCGAAATCGACGATGAAACCTTCGATGATCTGGAAGAATTGCTGATCCAGGCTGATGTTGGGGTCAAAACCACGCTGGACCTGGTTGACACTGCCATCGAGAAGACTGACGATCTTGGATTGACCAAAACCTCTCAGTTGGAATCTTTGCTCAAAGATGAGCTTTCGAATCTCTTGTTTGAAGCTGAAGAACCGGATTTTTCCCGGAAACCTACGGTGATCATGGTTGCCGGAGTGAACGGCTCAGGGAAAACGACCTCGATCGGCAAATTAGCTGCCAGGTACAAAAATATGGGCAAATCAGTATTGCTGGTCGGAGCAGACACATATCGTGCTGCTGCTGCAGACCAACTTGAAATTTGGGCAGAACGTGTTGGCGTTCAAATCATCACCGGTCAGCAAAACAGCGATCCTGGTGCTGTCACTTTTGATGGCATTCGCGCTGCAGTTGCCCGCGATGTGGATGTTGTCCTCATCGATACTGCCGGACGTCTTCATACGCGTTACAACGTGATGGAAGAAATAAAGAAGGTCTATCGCGTGGCAGAAAAAGCCCTGCCAGGCGCACCGCACTATTCATGGATAGTTATCGATACCACCACCGGTCAGAACGCGCTGAACCAGGCCGAAGCTTTTGGAAAGGCAGTGAATCTCAACGGCGCCATTCTGGCCAAATTGGATAGCTCTGCCAAAGGCGGCATGGTATTTGCGATCAAAGACC